>JAPLIF010000294.1 GCA_026389255.1 Cyanobacteriota bacterium | reverse complement strand
ACCAAAGCCTCCGGGAAAACCAGCCCCCGCCCCCGAGAAGCCCCCACCGCCTGCCGGCCCGCCGGGGCCGCCGAAGCGCCCCAGCAAGTCGTTGATGAAGTCGTCGAAATTGCCATAGCGGCCAAAATCAACGTCCACACCGGCCGGTCCCCGGCCCGAACCGCCGCCCATCTGGCTCCAATATTGGCCAAATTGCTCATATTTGCGCCGTTTGTCTGGATCCGAGAGCACCTCATAGGCCTCGCTGATCTCCTTGAAACGGGCTTCGGCCGAGGCATCCCCAGGATTGACATCGGGGTGATATTCACGGGCTAACTTGCGGAAGGCGCGCTTGATGGCGTCGGCATCGGCGCTCCGCTCAACCCCCAACACCTTGAAATAGTCCCGATATCCGTTGGCGCTCATCGCAGGGGGGCAGGCGAACAGACCGGCAGGGGCGTAATGGCGCTCGCCTGGCAATTCCATTGTCCCTGGCGCCGGTCGTGTTTCGGCCCCCCAGTCGGGGCGGAAGGCCGTACTGTTCCGGGCCCCTAAAGTCTCGAATGCCCCCTTCCCCTGCCGTGGCGCCGTTGTTCCCCCGGGGCCCGTGGGCCCGCCCCCTAGCCGCTTCCCTAGTGGTGGCCAGCCTGCCCCTTTGGCCCGCCCCGAGCCTCGCGCAACAGGCCATGGCCGTCCCATCTACCAGCCCGAACCTCGGCCAGGCCATCCATCCTTCCAACGGGGCCCAACTCAGCCTGGCGCGCCGGCTGCGCGAGCGGGGGATGGTGTTCTACGGGGCCTGGTGGTGTCCGGCCTGTTTCCGGCAGAAGAATCTGTTTGGGCAGGAAGCGGGCAACCAGCTGCCTTACATCGAATGCGTAAAAACCGACGCCGATCGCCAACGCTGCGACCGGGTCGGCATCAAGGCCTATCCCACCTGGGTGATGGGGGAAAGACGGGTGGAGGGGGTTCTTTCCTTGGACGCCCTGGGGCGTTGGATCGGCGACTCCCCCCTCAGTGGGACATCAACAGGTTCACCGAGGTAGGGAGACCGGCGGCCTTGAGGTTGGTTTCATAACGGCGGGCGGCTTCGGGATGGCCCCGGAACACGATCAGGCCGGCGATGGCCTGGCGCAGGGGCCCGATCACCGGCTCAAGGGTGTTGAGTACCCAGACGGTGGCCAGGGGAGTGCGGAGCGAACGCTCCTGGACAAGGGCGGGCAGCAGGGGCGCCGCAGCGCTGAAAGGAGCCATGGAGCAAGGTTGCGAATGGATTCAACCTAAGGAGCCCGTTGGGGTTAGGGCATGGCGGAGAGCCGTCAAAAACCCGTCCTTGACAGGGTTGCTCCTATTTCCCGCGGCTCAGCAAACCCAGTTGCTTTTCCAGGACTTCGGCGGTGACGGCCCCCGCCAAAAATTGGCCATCCATCACCACCGTGGGAGTGCCCTGCAAGCCCAACCCTTCAGCCTGGTCGAGGTCCTTCTGGATCGCTTGCAGCGAGGCCGGTCCTTTGCGGTCCTGATCGAAACGGGCCAGGTTGAGCTTGAGGTTGCTGGCGAGCTCGCCGTAGAGGGGCTCGCCCAGGCGGGCCTGGTTGGCGAAAAGGGCATCGTGATAGGCCCAGAACTGGCCTTGGCGACCGGCAGCCCAGGCCGCCCGGGCGGCGGCAAGGGCCTGGGGATGGATTTGGGTCAGGGGAAAATTCTTATAGACCAATGTCACCTCCTTGCCGTGCTGCTCCAGAAAAGCCTGCAGGGCGTCATGGGCCTTGGCGCAATAGGGGCACTGAAAATCGGAGAATTCCACCACGACCACCTTGCCGTTGCCGCGGCTGGGGGACTCGCCGATGAGGTCCCGGGGCTGGGGATAGAGGCGCCGCAGCTGGTCGGCCTGCTGGCGCCGTTGGGCCTCCTGCTGGTCACGCTCGTAAGCGGTAAGGGCCTCGATCAGAACGGCAGGGTGGCGGCGGATCACCGCCAACACCTGCTGCTCAAAGGCGGGGTCCACCGCCTTGGCGGCCAGCTCCGGCGCGGTTGCCGGGGGGGAGGCCGCGCTGACGTAGGCGGGCAGCACCAGGGGGGATACCAGCAGACCCAGCACCAAAGCCACCAGGACGCCAAGGCGGCGGCAGCTCAACGACGGGCGAGCGGGCCATGGGCCCTGGAGTCGAAGGGGAAACACGGCTGGGCCAACGGGCGGGCAACCGTTTCAGGCTAGGGGCCACCGTTGCCGTAGCTGGGCGCGACAGGGCCACCGTTGCCGTAGTTGGGCAGGACGGGAACGCCAGGGCGGTCATTGGCCAGGGCGGCAGCCCTGTTAGTGCCGTTGCCATAGGCCACATGGCAGGTGGTGTTGAGCAACTGGGCTTCGGCCACAGACCGGGGCGCCTGGCCGTTAAACAGCCCCTGACGGCAATCGCCATTGGCCTGGTAGGCGGGGCCGCTGGTGCCGACGATGTAGCGGAAGCTGACCACCCCATCGCCGGCGGGCAACACCGAGGCGAAATCAAGACGAATGGTGGAGTCGGGCACCACGATCACCGTGGACTGGTTCTGGGCGGCGCTGTTGACCAATCCAGTGATCACGGCACCGGTGGCCAGACCCATTATCCCCCAGCCCACGGCACTGGGGCCCCACCAGGACCAGCTGGTCGGGGCCCAGTTGTACCAACCGGTATTCCAGGGTCGGTAGCCCCAGTAGCCACCGTTCTGCCAGCCGCGGTTCCAGCCATAGGGACGGCCATAGCCATAGGCAGGGCGGTAGCCATAGGCAGGGCGGTAGCCGCCCCAGCGGTAACCGCCACCGTGAAAAGCACCGCCGTCATAATTTCCGCCTTGATAGCCGCCTCCGCGATAAGAATTAGCTCCGTTATAACGGCCACCGTAATTGTTGTTGCCCCCCTGATCAGCACCATAATTTCTGCCGCCCCAATTGCCACCTTGATTCCCTCCGGAGTTGCCCCCACCCCAACCTTGAGGGCCCCGATGGCCGCCCCCTTGCCAGCCATCGGCCCGGGCGCTCGGCAGCGCCAAACAAGAAGCCAACATGAGGGCAACCATCCTGGGGGCCAGGTGCAAACCTTGGTGGACCATGGTTTTTAGATCAAACAAGCCCAAGTCATGTCCCAACTTGTGGTTCGCAATATCCATGGCGGCCCGGCGGGCTCACGGCGGCAGACATTCAGCGTAAAGGCATCCCTGGATGGCTCCCTTTTCGGAATGCCGTACTTCGACCGGAACGACCTGGCCACCCATCGATCCACAGAAAAATACGAAGAATTCATTCGATTCTTGCAATCGGAATATCAGTAAAATCTCAGCAATAGTCAGCCATCTCTTCCCCATCCGCTTTCCACCAGTTGTAGTAAGCACACCGGATCCACCGACCCTGCCTGGGCCCCATGTCCCCCTTGATTCTGGATGCCAAGGAGCCTTCTCCTCCAGGGTGGCGTCGACGAAAAACAGCTAAAAAATTGAAAGGGACCCTTCCAGGCCCCATGGGTCATTTGGGTGACAAGGCTGACCTCACCCCGTCTCCGTTAAGAGTGTCAGGCAGCCACAGGGGCGGCTTGACGGGAGAAACGAACGATGTTGTTCGCTGTTACGTGTTTGCTCTTACCGAGCAGGCTTCAGTCACCCTCCTTATGCCCCGTCGAAACCATTGC
>JAPLIF010000156.1 GCA_026389255.1 Cyanobacteriota bacterium | reverse complement strand
CAATCTGGGCCACATCCTGCTGTATTCGATTCTCAATCACCTGCCTGGTCAGCTTTGTGATCGCGCCTACCTGCCGGCCCCAGACCTGGGTGAACGGCTGCGCCAGCAAGGCCTGCCCCTCTTCGCTGTCGAAAGCCGCCGCCCCCTAGGCGCCTTTGACATCCTGGGCTTCAGCCTCAGCTACGAATTAGGCGCCACCAACATCCTGGAGATGCTGGATCTGGCAGGCATTCCCCTGCGGGCCGACGACCGGGGCCAACTCCCCCTGTCAGACCCGGCGGCTTTCCCCCTCATCTTTGCCGGCGGACCCACCGCCACCAGCAACCCGGAGCCCTACGCCCCTTTCTTCGATTTCATTGCCCTCGGCGATGGCGAAGAACTGTTGCCCGAAATTGGTTTAGTGGTGGCCGAAGGACGGGCCGCCGGCCTCAGCCGCACGGCCCTATTGCGCGACCTGGCCCAGGTGCCGGGTGTGTACGTGCCCTCCCTTTATGGACCCGGGGCGGATGGGGTCAGCGTGGTTCCGTTGGAGCCGGGACTGCCTGCACGCCTCCTGCGGCGCACGGCCACGCCGATGCCCCATTACGCCATGGGGCTGGTGCCCCACATCGAGACGGTGCATGACCGACTGACGGTTGAAATCCGCCGCGGCTGCACCCGCGGCTGCCGTTTCTGCCAACCCGGCATGCTCACCCGACCGGCCCGGGATGTGGAACCCGAAGCCGTGATCGAAGCCGTGGAAGAGGGCATGAAACGCACGGGCTATGCCGATTTCTCCCTGCTGTCGCTCAGTTGCTCCGACTACCTGGCCCTGCCCGCCGTTGGGGTCGAATTGCGCAATCGACTGGCGGAGCACAACATCAGCCTCACCTTGCCCAGTCAGCGGGTCGATCGGTTCGATGCCGACATTGCCCACATCCTCGGGGGTGCCCGTCGAGCCGGTCTCACTTTCGCCCCCGAGGCCGGCAGCCAGCGCCTGCGGGACATCGTCAACAAAGGCCTGACCGACGGCGAACTGCTCAAAGGCATCCGCACGGCCATGGAAACGGGATACCGCAAGGTGAAGTTGTATTTCATGATTGGCTTACCTGGGGAATCCGATAGTGATGTCCTAGGGATTGCCGAAACCTGTCGGCGCTTGCAGGAGCAATGCCGAGACCTGGGGCGATTGGAGTTCAATCTCACCATCAGCAATTTCACCCCCAAACCCCACACCCCCTTCCAGTGGCACAGCGTCAGCAGCGCTGAATTCCAACGGCGCCAGGAGCTGCTGCGTCAAGCCCTCAAGTCCCTCCGGGGCATCAAAACCAACTTCACCGATCGGCGCCTGTCGGCGGTGGAGGATTTCATCGGCAGAGGGGACCGGCGCCTTGCCCCCGTCATCGAAGCGGCCTGGCGGACGGGAGCAGGACTGGATGCCTGGTTTGAATCGGCGGAACGCAGCCATGCCGCCTGGCGCAGCGCCATCGTCGCCGCAGGATTGGAGGGCCGTTATCGGGCCCTGGAAATGGGGGACTGGCAGGTCGCCGAGTCCATGGCCGCCACCGACCTGGATCACTTTTGTCGCCAACCCTTGCCCTGGGACCACATCGATACGGGGCTGAGCAAGCAATGGCTAGCCGAGGACCTGGGCCGCGCCCTGGAGGCAGCCACCGTGCCGGATTGCTCATTTGAGGGGTGCAGCCACTGCGGCGTGTGTGGTCCAGACCTGGGCCACAACGTGGTCATCCCTCCCCCGCCAATCCCTTCGCGCCTGCCCCAGAAGCCGCCCGCCAGTGAACGGGTCCAACGCCTGCGCTTCCAGTTCAGTAAAACCGGCTCCCTGGCCCTGATTGGCCACCTCGACACCCTGCGCCTGCTAGAGCGGGCCCTGCGCCGCAGCCGGATCCCCATCAGCCATACGGGGGGATTCCACCCATTGCCCCGAGTCCATTTTGGCCAGCCCCTTCCCCTCGGCAGCGAAGGGCTGGGGGAATGGATGGATCTGGAATTGATGACCCCGATGGAACCCCAGGAGGCCCTGACCGCGCTGCAAAGCCAACTGCCCAGCGAATTCCGGTTGCTTGGGGTGCAGCATGTCGACATCGAAGGCCCCAGCCTCTCGGCCCTGGTGAGGGGAGCCCTTTGGCAGTTTGAGGCGGCCATGGTCGATGGCCTGCCCGCCCCCAACCCGATCGAGTGGCAAGAGGCGCTAACCGCCCTGATGGCCGCCTCGGAGCTGCCCTGGCAGGACAAAGACAAGAAGGGAAGGCCCCGGCAACGGGATTACAGGGAGCTGTTGCGGGACCTGTCCCTTGTAGCTCCGTCACCCGAAGCCCCGGGGCCTGGGCCTCCAGGAGCCGTGGTCCTCGCCCTGGAGAGCGCCATCACGCCCCAGGGACTGGGGCTCAAACCCGACCATCTCTGCCACTGGCTGGGCCAACAGCTGGGTCGGCCCCTGCGGGCCGACCGGCCGCGCCGCATGGCCCTAACCCTGGATACCAGCGTGCTATCTTGCTAATAACACGGTAAAGGGAACAGTGGGGTCGTCCCCGAGTCCTTTCCGTCCAGGATTTTCCGTTTGGCCCATGCCTTTCACCAGGCGCACCTAGGAATTTCCTTGTCTTAACTGACGCGCGTTCCGCCCATTTTTTAATTCCGGGTGAGGCCCGTTCCCACCCCCACCAGTGAATCACTGGCAGCGGCTTTTACCGGATTCGAACAACCTGAGTCATCAGGATTGTTGCATTCATGTCCATCGCTTCACAAGACCTGGCTGACTTATCGGATCGGCGCGACATTCCAAGCACCGCATTCGCAGCATTCAGCTGGTCTTCCACTGTCCCCCTCCTGCCCCCGGCAGGGCTCCCTGAGCCCGGACCCTTTTATGCCCCAACAGATCGTCATCGCCGAGCAACTGCGCATCGCCGCCGTTCTCACCGACGACCGAGTCGATGAACTTGTGGTCGCCCAAGGCCGCTACCAAATCGGTGATGTTTATCTTGGCACCGTCGAGAATGTCCTACCTGGCATTGATGCAGCCTTCGTCAATATTGGCGAGAGCGAGAAAAATGGCTTCATTCATATTACCGACCTAGGCCCGCTGCGATTGAAAAAAGGGGGTGCCGGTATCACCGAACTCCTGGAACCTCGCCAGAAAGTTCTGGTGCAGGTCATGAAGGAACCCACCGGCACCAAGGGGCCGAGGCTCACCGGCAATCTGACCCTGCCCGGCCGTTTTCTCGTGCTCCAGCCCCATGGCCAGGGTGTGAACATCTCTCGGCGCATTGTCGGCGAAAACGAGCGCAATCGGCTGCGGGCCCTTGGCGTTCTGATCAAGCCCCCCGGCGCGGGATTGCTGATTCGCACAGAAGCCGAAGAAGTGGCTGAAGATCTCTTGATTGACGACCTCGAAACCCTGCTAAGGCAATGGTCCACCGTGTCCTGAGGGACCTCTATAAGCCTGAAGTCACTAGGGTCGTGGTCGAGAGCCCCGAGGCGGTGGCCCGGGTCAATGCCTTCCTGGGTCCCGACCAGGCCAGCCTGGACATCGAGTGTTTCCAGGAATCATCCGAGATTCTTGAGCACTTCCGGGTCAATGCTGCCATCCGTGATGCGCTGCGCCCCAGGGTTGATCTGCCCTCCGGCGGATACATCATCATTGAACCGACAGAGGCGCTGACGGTCATTGATGTCAACTCCGGATCCTTCACCCGTTCGGCCAATGCCCGTGAAACGGTGCTTTGGACCAACTGCGAGGCGGCCGTAGAAATTTCTCGCCAGCTCAAGCTGCGCAATATTGGCGGCGTAGTGGTGATCGATTTCATTGATATGGAATCGCGTCGCGATCAACTGCAACTGCTGGAGCACTTCACCCAGGCGGTACGGGATGACTCGGCCCGCCCCCAGATTGCCCAACTCACTGAACTGGGCTTGGTGGAGCTGACCCGGAAGCGCCAGGGTCAGAACATCTACGAACTCTTCAGCAGGGCCTGCCCCAGCTGCGGCGGCCTTGGCCATGTGGCCGTTCTTCCCGGTAAGGACACTCTGCAACCCCTGGCCAACGCCTCAGGGGTTGTGCGCTCAGCGGCCTCCGCCCGCGCTGAGGTTCCCAGTCCTGCCCTTGCCGCCGACCTCGGTGGCGGAGGTCGGCGTCGTGGTCGCCGCGGTGGCAGGGGCGAAACGACATCGGGTGATCTAGGCCTTGGCACGACCAACGACCCAACCCCCCAACCCTCACCTCCCCAGGATCAGGAGGAGAGCAACAATCCTCCCTCCACGTTTACGGCCCCTTCCCGCCGCAGCGAACCCGATGTCCTAGTGGTCCCGATGCAGGAGACCCAGGAAAAGGTCTTTGGCTGGATGGGCCTCAG
>JAPLIF010000005.1 GCA_026389255.1 Cyanobacteriota bacterium | reverse complement strand
CAGCGCCGCTGCTGCTGGAGCGCTGGCGTCAGACCCTCTCCGCCTGAGGAGATCACCAGGGGGGACAATGCTTTCATTGTTCGCGACGTCCCGGTGACGGCCACTCCCTCCACCCCTGCCGCTGCCCCTGCCGCAGACGATCTGGTCTTTGATGTGATCGTGATCGGCGCCGGCTATGGGGGCTTCGATGCGGCCAAGCACGGCGCCGACCATGGATTGCGGGTGGCGATTGTCGAATCCCGCGACATGGGGGGCACCTGCGTCAATCGGGGCTGTGTGCCGTCCAAGGCGTTGCTGGCGGCCAGTGGCCGGGTGCGGGAGTTGGCGGACGCGGACCATCTGGCCGGTTTCGGCATCCATGCGGCGCCGGTGCGCTTTGAGCGCCAGAAGATCGCCGACCACGCCGCCCAGCTGGTGGCGACGATCCGGGCCAACCTTACCAAGGCCCTGGAGCGGGCCGGGGTCACGATTTTGCGGGGCAAGGGCCGGCTGGACGGGCCCCAGCGGGTGGTGGTGCGGGAGAGTGGTAGCGGCATCGAACGGGTGTATGCCGCCCGGGAGGTGATCGTGGCCACCGGTTCGGATCCTTTCGTTCCCCCCGGGATCAGCACCGACGGCCGCACGGTGTTCACCAGCGATGAGGCGATCAACCTGGAGTGGCTGCCCCGCTGGATCACGATCATCGGCAGCGGCTACATCGGCCTCGAATTTGCTGATGTTTACACCGCCCTGGGCTGTGAAGTCACGATGATCGAAGCCCTCGATCGCGTCATGCCGACGTTTGATCCGGATATCACCAAGATCGCCGCCCGGCACCTCATCGACGCCCGTGACATCGATGCCCGCACCGGCGTGCTGGCCAAAACCATCACCCCCGGTTGCCCCGTGCGCATCGAGTTGGTGGACATGGCCACCAAGGAGCCGGTGGAAACCCTGGAGGTGGATGCGGTGCTGGTGGCCACCGGCCGGGTGCCGGTGAGCAAGGACCTGAATCTGGCCTCGGTGGGGGTGGAAACCAGCCGCGGCTTCATCCCGGTGGATGAAACGATGCGGGTGCTGGCCAGCCACGAGGCGGGGTCGGCCGTGGTTCCCCATCTCTGGGCCGTCGGCGATGTCACCGGCAAGATGATGCTGGCCCACACGGCCGCCGCCCAGGGGGGCGTAGCCATCGACAACATCCTGGGCCACGAGCGCCGCATCGACTACCGCTCGATTCCGGCCGCCACCTTCACCCATCCCGAAATCAGTTCGGTGGGCCTCAGTGAGGCCGATGCCAAGACGCTGGCGGCCCACGAGGGTTTTGAGCTCGGCACGGTGCGCAGCTATTTCAAGGCCAACTCCAAGGCCCTGGCCGAACTCGAAAGTGAGGGGCTGATGAAGTTGTTGTTCCGCAAGGACACGGGCGAAGTGCTGGGCGCCCATCTCTATGGATTGCATGCCGCCGATTTGATTCAGGAGATCGCCAACGCCATCGCCCGCCGCCAGAGCGTGCGCCAGTTGGCCCATGAGGTGCACACCCATCCCACCCTCAGCGAGGTGGTCGAGGTGGCGTACAAGCAGGCCGCCCTGGCGGTGGGGGCCTGAGATGGAGATCCGTCGCCGCCCGCCCAATCCCAGGGTGCGGGTCTCCTATCTGGAATTCGGCATTCCCCATGCCGAGGAGAAGCCCCGCCACATCCTTGAAGAGATCGTCTGGGAAAAGGATCGGGAGGTGGAGGTGGCCCGCCAGCGGGTCAGCCTGGCCCAGCTCAAGGCCCAGGTGGCCGACTTGCCGGCCCCCCGGGATTTTGTGGCGGCCCTCAAGGCCAGCTGCCGCAAGCCGGCGGTGATCGCCGAGGTCAAAAAGGCCAGTCCCAGCAAGGGAGTTATCCGGGAGGATTTCGATCCGGTGGCCATCGCCAAGGCCTACGGCGCCGGGGGGGCCAGCTGCCTGTCGGTGCTCACCGATAAGAAATTTTTTCAGGGCGGCTTTGATGTGCTCGTCGATGTGCGCAGCGCCGTCGAATTGCCGTTGCTGTGCAAGGACTTCATCCTCTGGCCCTATCAGCTGTATCAGGCCCGTGCCGCCGGCGCCGATGCGGCCCTGCTGATCGCGGCGATCCTCACCGATAAGGACCTGCATTACCTGCTCAAGGTGGCCAAAAGCCTCGGGTTGGCCGTGCTGGTGGAGGTGCACGACGGCGCCGAAATGGAGCGGGTGCTGGCCCTGGATGGGGTGGAATTGATTGGCATCAACAACCGCGATCTCAGCACCTTTGCGGTGGATCTGGCCACCACCGAGCAGCTGATGGCCACCTACGGCCCCCGGGTACGCGAGCGGGGCGCCCTATTAGTGAGCGAATCGGGCTTGTTCAGCCGCGACGATCTCGACCGGGTGGTGAGCGCCGGCGCCGA
>JAPLIF010000283.1 GCA_026389255.1 Cyanobacteriota bacterium | reverse complement strand
AGGTGTCGATGGTGGATCTGGAGCTGATGGCCGCCCTTCTGGAGGCCTTGCCCCCCAGCTGCCGCCTGGTGTTGGTGGGCGATCCGGCCCAATTGCCGCCGGTGGCCCCCGGCGCCGTGCTGGCGGCCCTGCAGCGCCCCGCCCCCCGCGCGGCCCTCGGCGACGCCGTCGTGCGCCTCGAAACCACCTATCGCCATGCCGGTGCCATCGCCACGGTGGCGGCGACCCTGCGCCAGTGGGGGGAGGCTGAGGGGCCGGATTGCCCCTCCCCCGCAGGCGCCGAGACCCTGCTGGAGCTGTTGCGCCCCCAGCTACAACGCCTGGGCGAGGACGACAACCTGCACTGGCTGGAGGTCCCCTGGACCGGATGGACCCCTTCCCTACCCGAACCGGTGCTGCAACGCCTGCAGCAGCACCGGCTAAAGCTGGCCGAGCTAGCCCGTGCAGCCGGGACCCAAGGGGCCGGGACCCAAGGGGCCGAGACCCAAGGGGCCGAGACCCAGGCAGCGGCCGTGGAGGCCTTATTGGCCCAACGGGATCGGCTGCTGCTGCTCACCCCCCAGCGACGGGGACCCTGGGGGGTGGAAACCCTGCACCGGCTGCTGTTGGGGGAGGCCGCGGCGGATCCGGCCCGCTGGCCCGTCGGCACCCCCGTCCTGTGCCTGCGCAACCGCGACGACCTGGGCCTCGCCAACGGCGATCTTGGGGTGGTGGTGGGCGATGCACCCGCTACCGGCCCTAACTCCAGCTTGGATTCCAACCGCGATGTCCAACGCTGGCTTGTCTTTGGCCCCCACCCCAGCCAGCGACTCCACCCGGCCCAGTTGGCGGGCGCCGTCGAACCGGCCCTAGCACTCACGGTGCACAAGGCCCAGGGCAGCGAGGCGGAGGAGGTGATCGTGCTGGTGCCCCCCGGCGAACCCCGCGATCCGCGCCTTCTCTACACGGCGCTGACCCGGGCTCGCCAAAGGGCGCTGTTGGTGACGGGCCGGGCTACTGGTCCGGCTTGATCGAAGTCGCCTATCGCCAGCTTTGGCGCGATGGGGCCGAGCGGTGAGCCCCGGGGTCGAGGTGTGTCATAAGACCTGCGGGGCTTAACCGTATCCCCTGGCCGTAAGTACTTACGGCAAAAGTTGATGAACTCATCCGTTGCTGAACGCTGTTCTGAATTGCAAGGGTGGGGTTGGAAAGTCCACCACCGTTCACCTGATCCGCATGAGAGAGATGGCCCCAATGGGCTCAACAATGCGACCCAGGCCGTCCTGCTGGCCGCTGAGGTCCTGACCCACCTTCAGCCCGCGGTGGCTGATCTGATCTCCGCTGTGGAATGGGTCACTGCCAACCTGGTCACTGCCAACCTGGCCACAGTTGGGCTAGCCAGCATGGATCCTGTAACTGTCAATCAAGCCACCGGCGCGCCCACCCTGGGGTCCCGCTGCCTGCGCCCCTGGGGCTGGTACGAAGTGCTGGCCGTCGGCGAGGGCTACCAGGTCAAGCGGCTGCACCTGGATCCCAACCGCCGCTTCAGTTTGCAACGGCACCACCAGCGCAGCGAGCAGTGGCTCGTGCTGGCTGGCGAGGGGGTGGTGCAGCTGGGCGAAGCCAGCCTCAAGGTGCTGCCTGGCCAGGGGCTGGAGGTGCCCGTCGGCTGCGTCCATCGCGCCAGCGCCGGTCCCCAGGGCCTGGAGATCGTGGAGGTCCAGCGGGGCAGCGTGCTGAGCGAGGACGATATTGAGCGCCTGGAGGATGATTACGGCAGGTGCGAGCCAGCCTGACGGCAGGTACCCCCGGCGACAACTTCAAGGCCGACGACATGGTAATGTTAAAACTTCAAACCTTTAATTGAGGCGGTGCAGCGCGGGAGATTCTTCTCCCACCCAGGGTCGCTGCGTGCCTGCGTTGAAGGATCACTGGCCCCGCAGGCCCCCTTCCTTGACCCATCCCTCTTTGGGCAGCGCCCTTACCGCTGCCGACCTTGAAGTGTCGCTTCACGTCAGCGATTCCTTGGCAACCAGCGCCGATTTGAGCGTGGACATCGACGCTGCCTCCCCCGCCCTGCTTGAGAACACCAACGGCGTCCAGCCCGAAGGCGTGGTGCCCAGCAACGTTGATCTTTCCCCCACCGCCTTGTCGTCCGTTTCCGAGACCATCGCCGTCGCGGGCCTGGAGTCCGAGCCCACTGTTGTAACTGAGCCCGTTGCCGAGCCCGTGGCCGTTGCTGCAGCTCAGGAGGCTGCGGCGGCTCCCGCCCCAGCCGATGCCTCCGGTTTCGTGGGTTTCGGCCTCAGCCCCGAGCTGCTTTCCGGTCTGGCGGCCATTGGCTTCCAGGATCCTTCGCCGATTCAACGGGCCGCCATTCCCGAATTGATGTTGGGCCGCGACCTGGTCGGCCAGGCCCAGACCGGCACCGGCAAGACGGCCGCCTTTGCCCTGCCCCTGCTGGAGCGCCTGGACCCCCAACAGCGCACGCCCCAGGTGCTGGTGCTGACCCCCACCCGGGAACTGGCCATGCAGGTGGCCGAAGCCTTTAATTCCTATGCGGCCCGGCTCAGCCAGGTGCGCGTGCTGGCCGTTTATGGCGGCGCCGATTTCCGTGACCAGATCCAGCACCTGCGCCGGGGCGTCCAGATCGTCGTCGGCACCCCGGGCCGGGTCATGGACCACATCCGCCAGGGCACGTTGGATGTCTCCGGTCTGCGGGCCCTCGTGCTCGATGAGGCGGACGAAATGCTGCGGATGGGCTTCATCGATGATGTCGAGTGGGTGCTCGAGCAGCTCCCCAGCCCCCGTCAGGTCGTGCTCTTCTCGGCCACCATGCCGTCGGAGATCCGGCGCCTCTCCCAGAAATACCTCCAGGATCCCGCTGAGGTCACGATTCGCACCAAGGGTGCCGATGGCCGTCGCATCCGCCAGCGTTACATCCTCGTCCAGGCGCCCCAAAAGCTGGAGGCCCTCGAACGGGTGCTGGAGGCCGAAGGGAGTGAGGGCGTGATCATCTTTGCCCGCACCAAAGCGGTCAGCCTCACCGTTGCCGAAGCCCTCGAAGAACACGGTTACGACGTGGCGGTGCTCAACGGTGATGTGCCCCAGACCCTCAGGGAGCGCACCATCCAACGGCTGCGCGATGGCCAGGTGAATGTGCTCGTCGCCACCGATGTGGCGGCCCGGGGCCTGGATGTCGAACGTATTTCGCTCGTCATCAATTACGACGTGCCCTTTGACGGTGAGGCCTATGTCCACCGCATCGGTCGCACCGGCCGGGCCGGCCGCAGTGGCGACGCCATTCTGTTCCTGACGCCGCGGGAACGGCGTTTCCTGGGCGGCATGGAGCGGGCCGTGGGCCAGCCGATCGAGCCCATGGATGTGCCCTCCAATGCGGCCATCCATCAGCACCGTCTCGACCGCCTGCACCAACGGCTGGCCGGCACCGTGCAGCAACCCACCACCACCACCGAAGAGCGGGCCCTGCTCGCCGAAGTCCTGCAGCGCCTGGGCCAGGAACTCGACTGCACCCCGTCCGTGCTGGCCTTGGCGGCCCTTGAGCTGAGCCTGGCCGGCAAACCGCTGTTGCTAAAGGGCGAACAGCGATGGGGTGCCTCGGCTGGCCGCGTTCTCGATAGCCGCGGTGGCGATAGCCGTGGCGACGGACGCCGCGAGGGCCGCAGTGGCGAATTCCGCCGCGATCGCGATGGCGGCCGAGATGGGTGTCGCGATGGCGGCCGTGACCGTCGCGATAACGATCGCTCCGATCCCGATCGTCCCGAATCCCCCCCGGAAGCCCATCTGGATCGTTTCCGTCTTGAGGTGGGCTGGCGCGACCATGTCAGGCCCGGCAACATCGTCGGTGCCATCGCCAATGAAGCGGGCCTCACCGGGCGTTCCATCGGCCGCATCCGCATCTACGAGGGCCACTCCACCGTCGATCTCCCCAAGGGGATGCCGGAGGCTGTCTTTACCGACCTCCAACGGCTGCGGGTCATGAACAAGGAACTGCAGATCTCCCGGCTGCCGGTCTGAACCCGCCCATGCCTCTTCCCGCTGACCGCCCCTTTTCGCTTCTTCAGGTCCGATCCCGCATCGGCCTGACCCTGGCGATGGTTCTGGGGGCGGCTTTGCCCCTGGTCGCCCTGCCCCTAGGGGCCCGAGCCCAGGGGGTTGGCGCCATTGTGCAGGCGATGTGCCTGACGGCTTTTGAATCGGAGATGTCCCAGGCGGGCAAGGTCCCCCCTGCGGGCATGGCGGGTTTTGCCTGCCGCTGTGTGGCCGATCGCATCATCCAGGGCAGAGGCGTTGAACTGGCCCGCAAGGAATGTCGGCTGGCCACCATGCAGCGTTTTCCAATCTGAACTGCCGCTGACACCCGGGGCCCTTGGCCCTGGAATGCTGCTTTTGGCGTTGTTTACCAACTCGCAGTGGTGCTGGTGATTGAGGTCATGCTGAGCTCGGACGTGGACAGGCTCTCAACGGCGGCAATCAACGAAGTCTGAACTTCAACACTTTCTGAAAGCACCAGGGTCTGCAGCAGATCGAATTTATCTTGCAGGCCAAGCTCCCCATTGGGTTGCCAGGCGAGGCTCCAGGGCGAGGGGGCCATCGTCATCGCATTGATTGATCAGCATTTGCTGACATTGGGACACTTTCGCCGTTCGATCTCAGTCCTTTTGATTCTCTTCCGTTTTGCTTCAAATTTCTTCATGTTGGCCCTGCTCCCCGGTCGGGCGGCGCCAGCCTGGGCGCTGTAGTTGTAAAATTGCGCTGATTTCTACGATTTCGGTTCTTATTGGAGTCGGAGATCAAGCTAATCCGTTCCAGTTTTGCCTCTGATGACCATCTATGTCGGCAACCTCTCGTTTCAGGCCGAACGGGAAGACCTGCTTGATCTCTTTAGTCAGTACGGTGAAGTGCGACAGTGCAGTCTTCCCCTCGATCGCGATACGGGCCGTAAGCGTGGCTTTGCCTTTGTTGAGCTGGATTCCGATGCTTCTGAGCAAAAGGCGATGGATGACCTCCAGAACGTGGAATGGATGGGGCGCATGATCCGGGTCAATAAGGCCACCCCCCGGGAAACGGGCGGCGGTGGCGGTGGCCGTGGGGGCTACGGCAACCGCGGTGGTGGAGGCGGCGCTGGTGGTCGTTCCGAAGCCGGCGGTTCGGAGCCCGAACGGTGCCCGCCCAGCTGGCGGTGCTGGCCTTGCTTTCGTTTGTGATCTGGAGTGCCGAATCGCTCTTTGAATATCTCTATGGTTTGCTTTGGCGCAACCTGGCCCAGACCGTCCAGCACGAGCTCCGAATCGAGGCCTATGACCATCTCCAACATCTGGAGATGGGTTTTTTCGAGGCGGGCAGCACCGGTCAACTGCTGGCTGTTTTGAATGACGATATCAATCAGTTGGAGCGCTTTTTGGATCAAGGCGCCAACGAAATCCTGCAGCTCATCACCACAGTTCTGGCCGTTGGAGCCAGCATGGTGGCCCTTTCTCCCATGGTGGCTGGCCTGGCGGTTTTGCCGATCCCGCTGATTGTGTGGGGTTCGCTGCGTTTCCAGTCCCGTTTGGCACCCCGTTACCGGGAGGTACGGGAAAAAGCGGGGGATATGGCGAGTCAATTGGCGAACAATATCGGTGGTATTCTGACGATCAAAAGCTATGTGGCCGAAGCTTGGGAACGCCAACGGCTGGAGCGGCTCAGTGATGACTATCGCCTCAGCAACCGCCGGGCCATTCGTCTTTCAGCGGCCTTTGTGCCCCTGATTCGCTATGCGATTCTGTTTGCTTTTATCACCATTCTGGTGGTGGGGGGCCTCCAGGCCTGGCGCGGCGTCATTGCCGTTGGCACCTACAGCTTTTTAGTGTTTATTACCCAGCGCCTGCTCTGGCCCCTCACCACCCTGGGACGCACGTTGGATGACTACCAGCGGGCCATGGCCTCCACCAACCGGGTCTTGGATCTGTTGGATACACCCATCGCCATTCCGTCGGGCGATCGCCCCCTGCCCCTGGCTGGGGTGCGGGGGGAATTGCGCTTTGAGGGGGTTGGTTTCGCCTATCCGGAGCGGCCACCCTTGCTAGAGGGACTCGATCTTGTCGTGCCGGCGGGCTCCACCCTGGGAATCGTCGGCGCCACGGGCTCCGGCAAGAGCACCATCGTCAAGTTGCTGCTGCGGCTCTACGAGATCAACTCCGGCCGCATCTTGCTGGATGGGGTGCCCATCAACAGTCTGCGCCTGGATGATCTGCGCCGGGCCATCGGCCTGGTGAGCCAGGAGGTGTTTCTTTTCCATGGAAGCGTCGCCGAGAACATCGCCTACGGAAGCTTTGAAGCGCCGCGGGCGGCCATCGAAAAGGCGGCTCGGCTGGCCGAGGCCGATGGCTTCATTGCTGCCCTTCCCTATGGATACGACACGATTGTGGGCGAACGGGGCCAGAGGCTCTCGGGGGGACAGCGCCAGCGCCTCGCCCTGGCCCGGGCCATTCTCAAGGACCCACCGGTGTTGATTCTCGATGAGGCCACGGCCGCTGTCGACAATGAAACGGAGGCGGCGATCCAACGTTCCCTGGATCTGATCACGGCGCAACGCACCACTGTCGTCATTGCCCACCGTCTCAGCACCGTCCGGCGCGCCGATCGGATTGTGGTCATGCAGAACGGCCGCATCGTGGAGACTGGACGCCATGACGACCTCCTCCAGCGGGGTCAGGCCTACGCCGATCTCTGGCGGGTTCAGGCCGGACTGAGTTCCACTTCGCCGTCGATGCTCTGAGCGTCCCGGCCCTGCCATGCCCCCACCACCACCGCCGCCTCCCTTGCGTCCTAGCCCCTCCCGGCTTCGCCAGCTGCTGGGCTCCAGGGCCCTGTTGGTGCTGATGGCCATGCCCGTGGGCCTGCTGGTGGGGGTTCTTGCGGCCCAGCCCCTGGCCCACCTGTGTCAGCCACGCTCCGGGGACCAGGCGACGGCCATGCCGGGTGCCTTCAGCGGCTGGATGAACAGTGAGGGCCAGACCCTGTTGCTCCTCGGCACCGATGTAGGCGGGGGAAATACGGACGTGATCGCCTTGATCAAGGTGGAAGAAGGGGTGACAGATGTGGTTCAGATCCCTCGCGATTCCTATATTGAAGCCGAGAGCTACGGTCCGATTAAAATCAATTCTCTCTATGCCCTCGGGGGGATTGATGCTGTAAAGCAGGAAGTATCGGCCCGGATGGGACGTTCGATTCAGCACTATATGGTGATTAATCTTGCGGCCATCAGGAGCCTCGGCGATATGCTGGGTGGCCTGGAGATCAATGTGCCAAAGCGTATGGAATATGTTGATAATAGCCAAGGATTGCATATTGATCTTCAGCCGGGACTCCAGACCCTCAAGGGAACCAATCTTGAGGGTTTCCTGCGCTTTCGCCATGATGAAGCTGGTGATATCGGCCGCCTCGAAAGGCAGCAGCTCACCCTGCGAGCTCTCTTCGCCAAGCTCGGCCGTCCCGAAACTCTGGTGCGTTTGCCGGCCCTACTGGTGATGATGGGCAAGGAGGTGCAAACGGACATGGGCCCGATGGATCTGGGCAGCATGGTGACGGCCCTGGGGGGCACGCAATTGCACACCAAGCTTCTGGGCGGCAGGCCCTTTGATCAAAATGGCATCAGCTACTGGGAGGCCGATTGGCCCCAGCCCCTTGATTCGAGTCCATCTTCGGCCCCTCAGGAAAATCTAATAAAACAAAGTGAAACTAGAGAAAGTGTCGCTAAGGACAAAACCGATAATGAAAGTTATGGGGAGTCCCATGGCGATTCCCCGGCCCAGTCGAAAGGCGAACGTTATTTGTTCTGATCTGGTTATGGCTGGGGCTCCTGGTTCGTCAGGGTGGCCGCCAGGGATGCCGCCAACTGGGCGGCCCGTGGCGGTGCCGTAGAGAAGGGACTGCGAAAGCCCGTAAAAGTCCAGAGCCCCGGGGCCCCTGGCACCGGACCCACCAGGGCCCGACCCTGGAGTCCAAAGGCCACAGGGACCTGCCGGTAGGTCCCGCCCAGGGAGGCCATCTGGGGATCCCACTCCTGCAGGCCCTGGCGCAATCGCTCCTCCATCCTGTGGGGATCGGGGGCCCGCCGGGGGGCCTCAAGGGGTTGCACCAGGCTGATCTGGCCCACCAGGACCCCCTTCGGGCCCCAGGGAGCCGCGCTGGCATCCACGATCCAGCGATCCTGAGCCAGACAGCTGGCCTGATCCTCCAGTCCAAGGCGCTGCTCCTTCTGGTTCAACAGCAACCGACCCCGGGCCACTTGTCGTAGCCAGGGGTTGGTGCGCGGGTTGATCTCCAGGGCCAGGACCCCCGCCCAGCTGATCCCGAGTTGGCGGGCTAGCGGAGGCCAGAGGCCCAGGCAGCCGGCCCCCGCCGCCAGCACCACCTGCCGCGCCTCAAGGATCGACACCCCCAAAGGGGGAGCCCCCAAAGGGGGTGCACCCAGATGCAGTCGCCAGCCCCCAGCGGGCCCCGCCTCCAGGCCCTGCACCAACGCCGGCCGTTGCTGAACGCCGGCCGCCGCGAGGGCTTTTGGTAGGGCCGCCATCAACGTGGGCCCATCGACCCGGCTGCCCGCCAGGGTCAGCCGCCGCCCCAGCCAGCCCCGGTCGTGCAACTTGATGCCACAGGCGGTCCAGCCCAGGGGGCCGTGGAGGCGTTCGAGGCTCCGCCAGGTGAGGCCCGTGGTGCCCAGGCTCAGGCTGCCGTAGCTGAGACCCGAGGCGCTGGCGCCTGTTTTGGGGCTGGCCGGTGCCACCTGGATCACATCCAGGCCAAGACGGGCCAGGGCCAGGGAGATCAGTCCTCCGGTGAGCCCAGCGCCAATGACGACCACAGGATCCGAGGCCAGGGAGCCTGGATCGCCCATGGTCAGATCTGCAACCGGAAGGAGCCGATCACCTGCTCGAAGAGGGGCTTCACCTTGGACCAGCGGGCCTCATTCGTGCTGGTGGCCAGCGTATAAAGCCGCCCCCTGTCAACCACCACGGTCGCCAATTCGTGGCGGGTGCGATCGGCCAGGTGCACGCTGTATTCGAGATCATAGAAAGTGCGGCCGCCCTGCTGCCGTTCGGATGCCTTGACCAGTTCGGCCTGGCGGCCACTGCCTTCGGGGGCGATGACGTTGCGGCCCAGTTTTTCGCCCACGGCCACGGCGCTGCCCAGGCTTTCCAGCTCGTTGGTGCTGTTGACCTCGGAGATCACCAACGAGAGGGTTTCATCGCTATTGATCAGATCGTGGAAGACCACCTGGGGGCCACCGTTGACCTGCACCCGGGTCCAGCCGGTGGGATAGAGAAAGGCGTAGCGGCCGTCGGGGCTCTGGAAGTTGTTGAGGCCGGCGGCCAGGGCGCTGCAGCCCGTCGCCCCCAGGGCCACCGTCACCGCCAGCAGCAAGGCCAATAGCGGCCGGGCGAGCGAGGATCCCCAGGGGGATCCGGTCGCCGGAGGGAGGGCACGGGCGTGGGGTGCTGCCATGGACCGGTGATGAGCGCATCACCATTCTGACCCGGCGGCCGTTTGCCTAGATTTGAGTCACTGGCGGCATAGCCCTGAGCGGTTTCACCCGACCCCTGGCCCGGTTGATCGACCAGTTCGAGCGTCTGCCCGGCATCGGTCCCCGCACGGCCCAACGGCTGGCCCTGCACCTGCTGCGCCAGCCGGAAGAGCAGATCCAGGCCTTTGCTGAGGCCCTGCTGGCCGCCCGCAGCCAGGTGGGCGAATGCCAGCGCTGTTTCCATCTTTCCGCCGAACCCCTGTGCGATCTCTGCCGCCAGGAGGAGCGTCGCAATGGCCAGATCTGCGTGGTGGCCGATTCCCGCGATCTGCTGGCGATGGAGCGCACCCGGGAATACCACGGCGCCTACCACGTGCTGGGGGGCCTGATTTCGCCCATGGAGGGGGTCGGGCCCGAGCTGTTGAAAATCCAGCCCTTAGTGCGCCGCATCGACCAGGAGGACATCCAGGAGGTGATTTTGGCCCTCACCCCCAGTGTCGAAGGGGACACCACCAGCCTCTATCTGGCCCGCTTGCTCAAACCCTTCACCACCGTGAGCCGAATTGCCTACGGTTTGCCGATGGGGGGCGAGCTGGAGTACGCCGATCAGGTGACCCTGGCCCGTGCCCTTGAGGGCCGACGCCCCGTGGAATGAATCCCGACCATGGCCCAACCCAGGACCCGCTACAGCGATCAACGGCCCAGCGAACGCCTGCCCGTGTGGCTGCGGCGGCCGGTGGGGGATGCCTCTGCCCTGGAGGGGGTGCAGGCCGTGGTGCGGGAGCAGCGGCTGCACACCATCTGCGAGGAGGGCCGTTGCCCCAACCGGGCCGAGTGCTACGCGGCTGGCACGGCCACGTTTTTGTTGGGCGGGCCGGTGTGCACGCGCAGCTGCGCCTTCTGCCAGGTGGATAAGGGCGAGGCCCCGGCACCCTTTGACGCGGCCGAGGCCGAGCGGGTGGCCGAGGCGGTGAGCACCCTGAAGCTGCGCTATGTGGTGCTGACGGCCGTGGCCCGCGACGACCTGGAAGACCACGGCGCCTGCCTGTTCACGGGCACGATGGCGGCGATCCGCCGCCGGGATCCGGCCGTGCAGATCGAGGTGTTGACCCCCGATTTCTGGGGTGGCCACCGCGATGAGGCGGAGGGTCGGGCGGCCCAGGCCCGGCGGTTGGCGTTGGTCCTGGCGGCGGAACCGGTGTGTTTCAACCACAACCTGGAAACGGTCGAGCGGTTGCAGGGGGAGGTGCGCCGTGGCGCCACCTACCGGCGCTCCCTGGGCCTGCTGGCGGCGGCGCGGCAGCAGGCCCCCCATCTGCCCACTAAGTCGGGATTGATGTTGGGGCTGGGCGAAACGGTGGCGGAGGTGGAGCAGGCGATGGCGGACTTGCGGGCCGTCGATTGCCAGCGCCTCACCCTGGGCCAGTACCTGCGGCCCTCGTTGGCCCACATGCCGGTGGCCCGCTACTGGCAGCCCGAAGAGTTCGAGGCCCTGGCCGATACCGCCCGCCGCCTGGGCTTTGCCCAGGTGCGCAGTGGTCCCCTGGTGCGCAGCAGCTACCACGCGGCGGAGACCTGAAGCGGGTGACGTTCGCGGCCCTGGTTCCACCCCCTGCGTTGGTTCTGCCTGCCCTCTCCGTCCTGTCCACCGTGCTGGTGGATGTGGCCCTCATCATGGTGGTCAGCAAGCTGTTGGGCCGGTTGATGGCCCAGGTGGGCCAGCCCCCGGTGATTGGCGAGATCCTCGGCGGCATTGCCCTGGGGCCGTCATTGCTGGGGGCTGTGCTGCCCGCCAGCCAATCGCTGTTGTTTCCCGCCCCGGTGCTGGAGCAGTTGAACCTGCTGGCCCAGCTGGGATTGATTCTGTTCATGTTTCTGATTGGGCTGGAGGTGCAGCCGGAGCAATTGCGGGGCCGGGTGCCCCTGGCCAGTCGCGTGTCGTTGGTGGGGGTGCTGTTGCCGTTGTTGCTGGGGATCTTGCTGGGCCTGGCCTTAGAGCAAGTCGCCCCGGATTTACTGCCCCACCAGAACATGGTGACCGGTTCTTTGTTTATGGGAACGGCCATGGCGATCACGGCCTTCCCGGTGCTGGCCCGCATCCTCAAGGAACGGGGCTTGCTGGCGATTCCGTTGGGCCAGTTGGTGATCACCTGCGCTGCCATCGACGACATCCTCGGTTGGTTGTTGTTGGCGGGGGTGATTTCCTTCAGCCACAGCGGCAGCCTGGCGGGGGCCTGGCCCGCCTTGCTGCTCACCGGTCTTTGGGCCCTGGTGTTGCTGGTGGGCCTGCGGCCGCTGATGGCCCGGCTCGAACGCCATTACCGCCGCAAGCGTCAACTGGATCCGGCCTTGCTGGCCCTGGTGCTGGCTGGGGCGATCCTTTCGGCGATTGTGACCGAGATGACCGGTGTTCATTATATTTTTGGTGCCTTTTTATTTGGATTGGCCCTGCCCCGCTATGGCCCTTTGCAGCGGCGCCTGCAGCTGCAAACCGAGCAGTTGGTGGTCACTTTGCTGCTGCCGATCTTCTTCGCCATCAGCGGCTTGCGCACCACGGTGTCGGTTCTGCAGGGCCCCACCATGCTGCTGGCCCTGGGGGCGGTCCTGGTGGTCGCCATCGGCGGTAAATATCTGGGGTGCTGGGGTGTGGCGCGGTTGGCGGGATTGCCGGCCCGGGAGGCCCAGGCGGTGGGCTGGCTGATGAACACCCGCGGACTCACCGAGCTGGTGGTGTTGAACGTGGGCTTGAGCCTGGGGGTGATCGGCCCGGCCCTGTTCACGGTCATGGTGATGATGGCCCTGATCACTACGGCCATGGCGGGCCCCCTGCTGGGGCGCTTGGGTTACGGCCGCATTGGTGCTAGATCCCCTCAGACGCCGCTGCCTCCGGCAACGCTCTGACGCAGCCGTTGCTCGCATTGTTCAAGCGGAGCCAGGTCGACATCAACGCTGCTGCTGCCGTCGTATTCAAAAGGATTGTCGAGATCGCGAATCAGAAACACGAGGTAGAGAAAGGAGGTGAACAAAAAGCTCGACACCACCAGGTTTTCGCCAAAGTTATCGGCCCCGATCAGCAGCAATGCCACCACCACCCCCAGCAGAAACAGCTCCAGCAACGCATAGGCCGGGGCGATGAAGTCATGGTCCCGGTTGCTGGCGATGCGGCTTAGCAACAGGCGTATTTTGGCCATATTCGCCAGGCTGGGATTGTTGGCATCCGAGCGACCCGCTGCCTCCAGGGCCGCCAGGCTGCCGTTCAACTGGTTCAAGGCCGTCTGCACCGCCTCCCAGGGGGACTGTTGCAGCAGCCAGCGGCGAATCGCTTCCAGGGATGCCACCAGAGCCGATCGAATCCTGGCGGTATCCAGGTCGGGGGCTGTCGTCCCATGGACGGCCAGCCGGTCGTTGATGGCCTCCGCTTCGTTGACCAGCTCCAGCACCATGTCCTCACTGGCGTGGTACTGGCTGAGGGTGCCGCCCAACACCAGGGCCAGGATGAAACTGGCGGATCCCAGTAACGAGCCCGTCAGGGAATCGAATTTCCATAACTCCCAGCCCAGCTGGTGAAACAACACCTCCAGCAGGGCAAACAGCAACGTGAAGGGCGCCACTGCCAGCAGCACCCGCCACTTGACCGGTACTCCGCGCAGCCAAGCCCGATAAGGGTTCAGCGGCGTCGGCTGGATGGCCGTGGGGACGGAGCTGCTGGCTGGTGTCATGGAGGGGGGCTTGGCGGCCGGAAGTCACTTTGGCTGGTCGGGGGCGGCGAAGTTTGTGGGATTATTTTGGTTTGGGGGTGGGTTGGGCAGCATGGGGTACTTTGTTCGGCTGGTTTTGGGGGTACTGCGGGGTAAGTGGATCGGCGCGAACATGTGGTTATCGGAACCGTGAACCACGCCGTGGCTTTTGAGGCCATCGCCAAGCAGGCCTCCATTACAATGGCTTTGAGACAAACTATTCAGGTCCACCAGGGTGGTTCGCGGAAAGATAAGGACTCTGGAGAGTGGTTTGCGGAACCACCCAATAACGAGTTAGATAGACTCCACCACCGAACCAAGCGATCCAATGCTGCTTCTTGAGAGACGACGTTTTATTCAATCTCCGTTCACCAGCGAAAGTGAACTTGAGTCTGTTTTGCTGGAGAATTATGAGTACATATTTGGTCCTGACTCTGTTCTGCTACCTAAAAAGCTGATTCGCAGCCCTGATGGCGCAGGGACAATTCCTGATGCGTTTGCACTTGATTTGCAACAACGCAAATGGTATCTAGTCGAAGCGGAATTATTGGGGCATGGCGTTTGGGCGCACATAGCGCCCCAAGTTGCGAAGCAGATTGTGGCTTCGATTCAGCCAGCCACTAAGTCGATCCTAGAGCAGGTTCTCGTGGATCTCTACTTGAGCGATGATTCTGTTCGAGTCAAGTTTGATGAACACGGCATCCAGCAAATAGATGTTCGCTCTGTAGTTAACGATATCCTCTCTCGTCCTCCGGTTGTTGCTATACCTATAGATTCAATCAGCCGGGACTTGCGATTGTGGGCTGAGCAACAAAGAGCCGAGGTCCGCCTTTGGGAAATTCGCAAGCTTGTCGACTTTGATAACCCAACGCAAATAGCCTATGAGATACCAGACGAATTTACCCCGAGCGTTGACACAGCAGCACCCGATGGCGAGGACAAGACTAAATATACGATCTACGACGCAACTCTAGCCGATTTGATTGGTGTTGGCTTGATGAATGCAGGTCAAGAGTTGGTGATGCGTTACAAGCCTCGTGGCGGTGAACAACGAACATATAATGCCACACTGGGAGAAGATGGATCCATTGACTTTATGGGTCAAACCTATTCAAGTCCAAGCTATGCTGCCCTCCGCGGAATAAATGACGCTGGTAGCGATAGAAAGACTGTAAATGGCTGGACAAGCTGGTTGGTTGCAGATGGACGAACTCTCGCAGACATCCGAAGCCAGTTCTTGGCCTCTGATTCATCAGGAACGATCTAACACTGCCATTCACCTGAGCCGCCACCATGATATCGGGCCTCGGACCCATACTCCTTGCGGCCCGCTGATGGCAAGCGTTGGAAGAATCGAGGATCCCCTACAGCCTTTATCTGCACTCATGACAGAGCCGGATGTAGTATAAATTCCCACGAGTAGAGCTAGCATTAAATGCGCCTGAATGGAGAATTTTTAATCACTATCGCCGTGATAAAGGGTTGCCAAGGGCGGGCGACCAGATTCCCAGTCAAAATTCCAGCCATGGCGCCGATCTCAGCAACAGAGCGGCCGCTGAAGCGTGACAAGCTCAGCTGCCGTGTCCGCTCAGCCAGGCCTGGATATCATCCGGTCCCTTGAAATCGAGCAGGGCATCGGCCAGGGCTTCAAGGGCGTTGAGGGGCATGGCCTGAATGCGGGCCTGCTGGTTGGGGTTGAGGGAGCCGCAGCGGCGTTGGAGCTGGCGCAGGGTGAGAGCGACGGCTTCGGCTTGTCGGCCCTCTTGCTGGCCCTCAAGGAGTCCTACCTGCCGGCCCTCTTGCCGGCCTTCTTGTCTGCCCTCCTGCCGGCCCAGTCCAAAGATTTCGCGGTAGGCCACGCTGCTGGAGAAGTCTTCGACGGTGATGCCACCCATGGCGCAGATCTC
>JAPLIF010000016.1 GCA_026389255.1 Cyanobacteriota bacterium | reverse complement strand
CAGCACGATCACCGGCCAGTGCCAGAGGTAGAGGGAATAGGAACGCAAGCCGATCGCCAGGCTCAGGGGATGGCGAAGTAAGCGACCGAGGCCCAGATCGGGGTTGATGACTAACAGGAGCAGACTGGTGAAGACTGTGGCGGCTATCGAACCGGCGGGCCCAATCGGTTGGGGGGCAATCAGCACGGCTAGGAGTCCTGCGAAAAGCAGTAAGCTGGTGGGGAGACTGAGCGGAGATTTGATGCGGTTGGGCGTCAAACTGTGGCGAAAGTAGAGGTAGGCGAGACAACCGGCCGCCAATTCCCAGAATCGGGCGGCAGTGAGGAAGAAAGCCCGATCCGTCTGACCCCGAAGACTTAGATTTAAATAGAGACCGAGTGAGCAGATTAGGACCAATGAACTGAGCCAGGTCAGGCGTCGGAGGGCGCGGGGTGTGGCGGGCTTGAGCCCTAGTCCACTCAGGAGAATAATCAGGGGCCAGAGTAAATAATATTGTTCTTCAACCCCCAGGGACCAGGTATGTAAGTAGGGGTTGAAATGGGTGTCATTGCTGAAGTAATTGGTGCCCTGCTTCATTAAGTATAGATTGCTCAGGCCGAATAGGGCCGTGATTCCTGTTCGTAAGCTCGGAATCCTGGTGTCATCCATCGGCGAAACGATTAGGCCCAGCACCAGGGCTACCCCAAGCACCATGGCGATGAGGGCAGGCAATAGCCGTCGAAAGCGACGTTCGTAAAACTGGCGCAGGAAACGGCCCCGGGAACGGTCCTCACGGGCCACGAGTGATGAGGTCACCACATAGCCTGATATCACGAAAAAGATATCAACCCCGAGATAGCCACCTTTGAGCCACTCGCCATTGAGATGATTAATCAGAACCGCCAGAACCGCTAAGGCCCGCAGGCCATCAATTTCGGGTCGATACCGATGAATCGCCTGAGGAAATTTGACCTTTGGCTCAATCAAGGCTAGCGATGAGCCTGAGGCCATTGGATCACTCAAAATTGGAAATAATGTTATCAGCCCCAACCCCATTGGCTGGAATTTAGACGTCGCTTGGCTTTCTTGCGGTGTTCGTTCTCCGCGTCAGGCGCCGCCAGGTCTGACAAGCTGGCTCCTAAAAGCTTCGTTTCGATGGCGCCGTTCGGTCTCCCCCGCCTCCGCACCCCGCGATCGGGAGATCAGCCGTTCTGGCAGCCGCCTTGCGCCAGTTGGCATAGGGCCTTGGGTCAGGGTTGGGAGCGGCCCTACACGGTGCGCTACGCCAGCAACCTGGATGACGGCCCCAACCACGGCATGCCCCTGGGGGGCTTTGGGGCCGGATGCATCGCCCGGGCCCCTGATGGCGCCTTCAATCTTTGGCATCTCGATGGTGGTGAACACTGGTTTGGCGTGGTGCCGGATTGCCAGTTCGCCCTGTTTGAGGACGATGGCCAGCGCCGCCGTGCCCATGCGCTGGCCCAGGCACCGGACCGGGATGACTCGCGGCCCGAGGCCACCGAGGCTCCCTTGGGCGCCTGGAGCTGGTATCCGATGGGCGAGGTCCAGGGCCCTGCCACGGGATCGACGGGCACCTACGCGGCCCGTTATCCGGTCAGCCAGGCGCACTACAGCCATGTCTTTGCGGTAGAAGCCGTCTGTGAGGCTTTCAGCCCCATTCTGCCCGGGGACTATCGGCGCACCAGCTATCCGGTGGCGGTGTTTCGCTGGCGCTTCGTCAATCCGACCCCAGGCCCGTTGCAACTGTCGTTGCTGCTGAGTTGGCGCAATACCTGTGGTTGGTTCACGAACACCGACCCCTCCGCTTCCGTCCATTTCCGTGACGACGGCAGTCCGGAGCACAACTATGTGCCTTCCATCGGCGCCAGTCGGGGCCAACGCAACCGCTGGGGCCATGGCCCTGGCTGGAAGGGGCTTGTTCTCGATGGCGAGCGCAGTGAACCCCTGGCGGAGGGCCAGGGCCAGTGGTGTTTGGCCGTGGCTGATGACCTGGCCACGGCCGTTGCTCCCGTTGAGGTGATGCGCTGCAGCCGCTGGAATCCGGCCGGCGATGGCGGCGAACTCTGGGAACCCTTCGCCCGGGAGGGTGCGATCCCCGATCGCGACGATCAGACCCCAGCAGGGGAGGACGATCCCCTGGGCGCCGCCCTGGCGATCCGCTTCTGCTTGCAACCGGGGGAGAGCCTGGAGATTCCGGTGGCGATCAGCTGGGACTTGCCGGTCACCAGTTTTGCCAGCGGTGATCGGCGACTGCGCCGCTACACGGATTTTTTTGGGGTTGGGGGCGATAACGCCGGTGCCATCGCCGCCGAAGCCCTGCGGGATCACCAGATGTGGTCCACCGCGATCGATCGCTGGCAGGCCCCCGTCCTGGAGCGCACGGACCTTCCCGAGGACCTGCGCATGGCCCTGCTCAACGAGCTCTACGACCTGGCGAGTGGCGGCAGCCTCTGGACCGCCGCCACGGCCGACGCGCCAGTCGGCCACTTCGGGGTGCTCGAGTGCCTCGACTACGCCTGGTACGAAAGTCTGGATGTGCGCCTCTACGGCTCCTTGGCGCTGCTGCAGCTCTGGCCCGAATTGGATAAGGCGGTGCTGTTGGATTTCGCTAGGGCAATCCCCGCCGCCGATGCCACCCTGCGGCCGATTGGCTGGTATTTCACCCAGGGCAAAGGTCGGGTGGAGGCGCCTCGCAAGCTGGCGGGCGCCACCCCCCACGATCTCGGCGCCCCGAACGAGCGGCCCTTCCAGGCCACCAATTACACCGCCTACCAGGATTGCAATCTTTGGAAGGATCTGGCCAGCGATTTTGTGTTGCAGGTCTGGCGCACTTTCCGCTTTTCACCCAGCGGTGAAGATCTTCAGTTTCTCGCGGATTGTTGGCCGGCCTCCATCCAGGCGCTGCGTTATCTCAAACAGTTCGATGTCAATGACGATGGTCTGCCCGACAACGGCGGTGCCCCCGACCAGACCTTTGACGATTGGCCCCTCCAGGGGGTCAGTGCCTATTGCGGTGCCCTCTGGATCGCCGCCTTGGAGGCGGTCCTGGCCATGGCCCAGCGCTTGCAGTTGGATCTGGGGCTCGACACCGGTGCAGAGCAGCGGCAATTCGGGGGGTGGCTGGAGCAATCCAGGGCCAATTTTGATCACCTGCTTTGGAACGGCGAGTATTACAACATTGATGCCAGTAGCGGCACACCGGTGGTGATGGCCGACCAATTGTGTGGCGATTTTTATGCCCGCTTGTTGGGTCTGCCGCCCGTGGTGAGTGAGGCGCGTGCCCGTTCCTCACTCAAGGCGATTCGGGAGGCCTGCTTCGAGCGCTTCCATGGCGGCAGCCTCGGCGTGGCCAATGGTCTGCGGCGCGATGGCACCCCTCTGGATCCCCAGGGCACCCATCCCCTGGAGGTTTGGAC
>JAPLIF010000090.1 GCA_026389255.1 Cyanobacteriota bacterium | reverse complement strand
CCCGGCCGCGGCTGTCACAGACCACCGCGTGGACCCGATGTTGCGATTCGGGGATGCCATTGCGCAGCAGCCTCACCTCCAGGGGCGCCATCAAGGTGCCGCGATTGGCTCCCGAAAAGCTTGAGGGCAGGGGCATGGGGAGCGGTGCGGAGGAGTCGGGGGCCGGCGGGACCGGATCAGAGAGCCTGGCAGAGGCCGGTGCCGGCAACCAGCAACAGGCCCGCCACCGTGAGACCCAGGCGCAGGCGCGCGAGCACGGGGCCGATCTGGTGGCGCGCCACGAGCTGATCCTGCTGGAGCCAGGGGAGCGGCTTGGGCCAGACCTGACCGTCGTACCAGCCTGATTCTTCGTAATCCACCCTGTCGGCCAGCAGGCGCTTTTGCACGTAGGTCCAGCCCATCCACTGGCGCAGCAACAGCAGCAGGGGCAGGGCGACGCTGGCGGTTGCTGCCGCCAGGACCAGCTGCGGCATGTCGTGACGCAGGGGCACGCTGCCACTGGCCACCACCAGGGCCAGGGGCAGCAGCAACAGCCAGCTCAACCCCAAGGCCCGCAGCAGGGGCCAGCCATCGGGGCCGGAGGGCCAGACAAAGAACCAAGACTCCAGTAGTTGCTGGTATTCCTGCAGGGGCCGCTGCTCCTGGGGGACAGGACAGGGGCCCGCCTGGGAGATCAGGGCCGGGCCGGGCCGTTGCTGGCCTGGTCCGAAGTCGCCACGCCTGGTGGGATTCGCCATGGTGGGACTAGGTGGCCGGCTGCAGGGGGCTGACGTAGCGCTCCTGCTGCCCCTGGCTCCAGAAGGCTTCGAGGTCGTAGTAGCCGCGCTCGTTGGGGGCGAGCACATGGACGATCAGTTCGCCGTAATCGAGCACCACCCAACGGCCGTGGTCCTGGCCTTCCTGGCGCAGGGGCAACCGACCCGCCTGCTCCTCCAGTTGGTCCTGCACCGAGCGGGCGATGGCACGGACTTGAACATCGGAGAGGCCACTGCAGATCACAAACCAGTCGGCCAATGAAGAGATGGCCTCGACGCCGATCAGGCGGATATCAACGGCCTTGCGGTCATCGCAGGCCTCGGCGGCCATCAGGGCCAGGTCGCGGCTGTCAAGCCCCGGCACTCCCAGGCCGTTTGGGGAGGGTGGTCTGGGGGCGACGTTCGCTTCGGGGGCGACGATGGTTTCGGGGGCGAAGGGCCCATCAAGCCGGGCGATTTCAGCCATAGACGTTCTCACTACTAACGGATTGGCGGGAGCCCTCTTGCTGGGCCATTTCGGCGCGGGCCTTGCCGGCGCTCTTACGCAGAGCCTCCAGGCGATCTTCGTAGAAGGCGCGACACCGTTTCTTGCGGGTCTGCTCCACCAGCTCCTTGAGGGCGCCGCCTAGACTCTTATAAGCGTTGGGCAGGGTGTAACCGAAGCGACAGGCCAGGTCGATGGCCCGCTCGTCGGCACTGATGGCATCGCGCAGGCGCTTCTCGTTGTTGTTTTTAAGGTAGAGGCGGTAGCCGGCAAAGCCGGAAAGGCCCATCGCCATGATCAACAACAGGCCGTCCTGCACCCACAGTTCGCCGATGGCGCCCCCCAGGCCGATGGCCAGGGCGGCCATTTCCCAGCCGTCCCGGGGGACGGTGTCGTTCTGGATGCGGCCCACCTCATGCCAAAAGAGCAGGTTGCGGTGGTCGAGGGCCAGGGCGTCCCATTTCTGGAGGTCGATCTGGATCTCGATCTCGTCGCGGCCGATCTCCTCGATGCTGATCAGGGGTGGGTCGACGGCGGCTGAAGCTTCGACAAACACCCAGCTCTGCATCTCAGGGGGAAGGAGCCCCTTCAAGCGCTGGAGTTCGCTCATCGCCGGGTCACAGGCACGTCTGAATCCTCACACCCTAGCCATGCCCCCCCGAAGTCGGGCCCCTGGCCCCGGTAGGGATGGCCGGCGACCGTGAGAGGCTGGGCCCGTTTGCCTGTCAATGCCATGCCCCGCCGCACGGATCTCAGGCGCATCCTGCTGTTGGGGTCCGGTCCGATCGTGATCGGCCAGGCCTGTGAGTTCGATTATTCGGGCACCCAGGCCTGCAAAGCCCTACGGGCTGAGGGCTACGAGGTGGTGCTGGTCAACAGCAATCCGGCCTCGATCATGACCGACCCGGACCTGGCCGATCGCACCTACATCGAACCCCTGACCCCCGAGGTGGTGGCCCGGGTGATCGAGCGGGAGCGGCCCGATGCCCTGCTGCCGACCATGGGGGGGCAGACGGCCCTCAACCTGGCCGTGGCCCTGGCGGAAAACGGCACCCTGGAACGCTTTGGCGTCGAATTGATCGGCGCCAACCTGGAGGCGATCCGCATGGCGGAGGACCGGCTGCTGTTCAAGGAGGCCATGGCACGAATCGGTGTGGCCGTGTGCCCCTCCGGCATCGCCAACACGTTGGAGGAGGCCGAGGAG
>JAPLIF010000186.1 GCA_026389255.1 Cyanobacteriota bacterium | reverse complement strand
GGCGTCGGAATTTGATGCGGTGCTGGTGAATGGCGATTTGGAGGAGGCCTTGGTGCAATTGGAGCGTCTGCTCATACTGGTTTGAGCGGTTGGGTTTGGCGCCGCCTGATCGCCACTGGTTCTCATAAAAAAGCGACCCATTTGGGCCGCCATAACGCTATTTGAACTCGAAAGGTTTATCCGGGGTAGAACAATAAGTCGGGGAAGAAGTGGTTGAATTCGATCATGATGACCGCGGTGATGCCGAACCAGATGGCGGCAAAGACGGGTGCGGTGGTGAGGAATTTTTTCATGTCTGTCGAAGCAAAAGTAGGGAGTGGGGTGGGCGAGGGATCAGCGGGGTGAAACGGTCACCTTGCTGTCGTTCTCCAGCAACTGGCCGCTCGTGAATTCCTTCAGGGCCGCCAGGGGCCAGGTGGCTGCGGCGATGGTGGATTTCAGTGCCAGGGGCAGGTCGATCTGAATCTCGAGCATGGTGGCGTCCTTGCGGCCCCGCACGGCCTGGACATAACTGCGACCGGCCCAGCCGATGGTGCCGGCGATATAGAGGAAAGCAATGCCAGGAATCATGAACTCACCGGCATGGCTCCAGCGCCCATCAACAATGAGGTGGGGCAGGCCATCGGCGCCACAAAGGGCCTTGCTGTACATCTCGAAACGGGCCTTGGCCTGCTCGGTCTTGGCGGTGCCGGCCCGTTGCTGGAAGCGGGCATTCTCGGCGCAGGGAACGAGTCCGCCGATTTCGGCATGGGCCACCGGGGCGAAGCCGAGCAGCAGGAACGCGGAGAGGAGAACGGCAAAAAGACGGCGCATGGGAGGCGGCGTGAGGGGGCCGGGATAACGGAAGGAACGATCTGCCTTGGGGGCAGGATGTCTTCGAGAGACAGTAAGAGAGGCCCATCGGACCCATGACCACGGTTCTTGCCCTCGAAACAAGTTGTGACGAGTCGGCGGCGGCCCTCGTGATGGGACGCCGGGTGCTGGCGAGCGTGGTGGCTTCCCAGGTGGAGGAGCATGCCCGTTGGGGCGGGGTGGTGCCGGAGATCGCCTCCCGCCGCCATGTGGAGGCTCTGCCTGGGTTGATCGATCGGGTCGTGCGGGAGAGCGGCCTATCCCTGGCCGACGTGGATGGGGTCGCCGCCAGCGTGGCCCCTGGTTTGGTGGGGGCATTGTTGGTGGGTTCGGTGACGGCCCGCACCCTGGCCCGTCTGCACAACAAGCCCTTTGTGGGGGTGCATCACCTGGAAGGGCACCTGTGTTCGGCCCAGCTGCTGGAGCCCCCCCCGCCTTGGCCCCATCTGGTGCTGCTGGTCAGTGGCGGCCACACGGAATTGGTGCGGGTCGATGGCCCCGGTCGTTACCGCCGGCTGGGTCGCAGTCGGGATGACGCCGCCGGTGAATGCTTCGACAAAGTGGGGCGGTTGCTGGGCCTCGGCTATCCCGGCGGTCCAGCCATTCAGGCGGCGGCCCTGGCCGGAGATCCCGTCCGCTTTCGCCTGCCGAAAGGACGGGTTTCCCGACCCGAAGGGGGATTCCATCCCTACGACTTCAGCTTCAGTGGTCTGAAGACGGCCATGCTGCGCCAGGTGCGCCAACTGGAACTGGAGCGGGACCCCCTGCCTGTCGCCGACCTGGCAGCCAGTTTTGAGCAGGTGGTGGCCGAGGTGTTGGTGGAACGCAGTTGCCAGTGCGCCCTAGATCAGGGCTTGGGCACGTTGGTGCTGGTGGGGGGGGTGGCGGCCAATCTGCGGCTGCGGGCCCTGCTGGAGAAACGGGCCGCCGCCGCCGGTTTGGTTTGGTTTGGTGCCCCTTTGCAGTTCTGCACGGACAATGCGGCCATGATTGGCCTGGCCGCCGTGCAGCGGCTTGAGGCCGGCCTGACCAGCCCCCTGGAGCTGGGGGTGATGGCGCGGCTTCCCCTAGAAAACGCAGGAGAACTTTATGGAGCGCCTAACGGCATTCAGGCAAACGGCATTGAATGGCCGTTAAGATATTCTTAGTATTGTTTGGGCTAAATTCTCCCCAGGGATTTGCTCAATCCGTTTTCCTGATCCCCTGACAGTGCAGGCTTCGGCGAACCCCCCCCCCTCCGTGGATCCTTCCCCTGACCCGACCGTTGATGTGAACGCTTCTGAGGTCACCGGAGAACCGGTGTCCCAGCAGGAGCTCAATTCTTGGCGCCGGGGCTTCACGCCCCAGGCTGAGATCTGGAATGGCCGCCTGGCCATGTTGGGGCTTTCCGTGGGATTGACCGTGCTGCTGGTGGCTCGCCTTTCCTCCCATCACCCCTGAAGGGCTGGCTGAATAGGTGAGGCGTTTGCATCGAGCAGGGTTCAGCTGCGGCCCCGCAGGCTCTGGGCCAGCTCACCGCGTTTGAGGCTGTGGATCAGCGCTTCTTCCGGCAAGGTGCGGCCCTCGTTCACCAGGTTGAGCAGCGATTGGTTGAGGGTCTGCATGCCATCGAAAGAGCTGCGGGCCATGATTTCCTCAATGGCATCGAGATCACCCCGTTCCAAATAGTCGCGGCAGGCATCGGTGTTGATGAGGATTTCGTAGTAGGCCGCCCGGCGGCCATCGATGGTCTTGAGCAGGCCCTGGGAGATCACAGCCAGTAGGGATTCGGCCAGGGAGCGCCGTACCGAGTGTTCTTCCTGGGGGGGGTACATGCCCAGCACCCGCTCCACGGTGCGCACGGCCGAGTTGGTGTGAAGGGTGCCCAACACCAGGTGCCCTGTCTGGGCGGCCTCAAGGGCCGTACTCAAGGTGGTCTGGTCGCGGATTTCGCCGATCAGAATCACATCGGAGTCTTCCCGTAGGGAGGCCCGCAGGGCATGCTGAAACTCACGGGTGTGTTGGCCCACTTCCCGTTGTCGGATTAGGGAAAGCTTGCTTTCATGAACGAATTCCACCGGATCCTCAATGGTGAGGATATGGCGGGGCATCATATTATTAATATAATTAATGAAAGCTGCCATGGTCGTGCTCTTGCCCGAGCCAGTGGGGCCAGTCACCAGGATGAGGCCCCGGGTGCGGGAGGCCAGATCCTTCATCACCGGAGGTAAGCCAAGCTGGTCGAAGCTGGGCATTTCGGTGGGAATGAGGCGCAGCACCATGGCCAGGCCGGAGACAGTTTCGAGCAGGTTGATGCGCACCCGCACGAATGAAAATGTATGGGAAGTATCGTATTCTTTGTCTCTTAAAAATATATCAAGTTCGCCCGGCGCCAGTAGTTCACGCAACCATTGGCGAAAACAGGCGGGGTCCGTCACCGGCCAATTGGTGCGGACGATGTCGCCACGACTGCGATAGCGGGGCTCTTCTCCGACGCCAAGGTGGATGTCGGAAATGTTGTGGTGATGGGCCAGCCGTACGAGACCTTCCACCGTGTCTGGCATGGGGCCGAAGGGGCCCTGCTGCTGCGGTTGGGACGGCTGGGGCGCGAAGGTGAACGGCGGTGGCGGTGGCGGTGGTGTGGCCCCCATTGAGACGAATCCCTCAAAAGGGTGCTGGTCGGTCATGGAGCCTTTGGCTTTAGCCGCATTTTGACCATGCTGGCAGCTTGATGAAAGGAAGACGCTCTTTAGGATCCGGGAGTCCGCACCTTGGCCTTGTCCCACTCCCCCGGTGACCTGCCGCTCGTCACCCTTGTCCTGGGTACGCGTCCTGAAGCCATCAAAATGGCACCCGTGATCCGGGCCTTCCAGGGCAGTGAGGACTTCC
>JAPLIF010000364.1 GCA_026389255.1 Cyanobacteriota bacterium | reverse complement strand
TTCTGCATGGCGATCCGGGCAAGATGGTGACGATCGGCAGCGACGTCACCATTGGCCATCGGGCGGTGATCCATGGGGCCACCTTGGGAGATGGCTGTTTGATTGGTATTGGCGCCATCGTTCTCAACGGCGTTCGCGTCGGTGCGGGCGCCTTGGTGGGGGCCGGTTCGGTCGTGACCCGGGATGTGCCAGAAGGGGCCTTGGTGATGGGGGCCCCCGCTGAGTTCCGCCGTCAGTTGAGTGTGGAGGCCATCGAGCAGCAGCGCCAACATGCCCGTCGCTACGGCCAGCTGGCTCGTGCCCACGCCGGCCTTGGGGGTGGTACCGGCTTTTGAAAAGTCTTTTCAAGGCAGTCGTTCCTGGCCAGCAGCCCCTGGGGACAGCCCCCCATGGCTGCCAATGACCTGGTTGGGGGCGGATCGAAGCTGGGGGGGGGCCTGGGACTTGGATACAATGGCCACAGTCAAATTTTTGTTGTCATGGATTTGAGGCTGCTTCTGGTTGTTGCTCCCATCCTTCTGGCTGCCTCCTGGGCCGTGTTTCATATCGGCAGGGCTGCCGTGGGTCAGCTCCAGCTGTTCATCAAACGTGCCCAGGCTTGATGGTCCATGTGCTCGGTGCTGGGCTGGCCGGCACCGAAGCCGCCTGGCAGATTGCCTCGGCCGGCATTCCGGTCCGGCTGGTGGAAATGCGGCCTGTGCGTCGCTCTCCAGCCCACCACAGCGAGGAGTTTGCCGAGCTGGTCTGCAGCAACAGTTTCGGGGCCCTCTCCTCTGATCGGGCCGCAGGGCTTCTCCAAGAAGAGTTGCGCCGACTTGGATCTGTGGTGATCGCCACGGCGGATCAGCATGCTGTGCCAGCGGGAGGAGCTTTGGCGGTTGACCGTGGCCGGTTCAGTGCCGCCCTGACCGCTGCCCTGGAAGCCCATCCCCTGGTGACGATCGAGCGACGCGAGCAGACGGAGTTGCCACCGGCCGATTCGATCACCGTGTTGGCCACGGGCCCCCTGACCTCAGAGCCGTTGGCTGAGCAGTTGCGGTCCTTCACCGGTCGCGATGAGTGCCATTTTTTTGATGCTGCCAGTCCGATTGTGGCTGGAGAAAGCATCGATTTGAATCTGGCCTTTCGCGCCAGTCGCTATGACAAGGGTGATGCAGATTATATCAATTGCCCCATGGATCGGGAGCAATACCTCACTTTTCGTCAGGGGCTACTGACGGCCGACCAAGCAGAGCTCAAGGATTTCGAACAGGAATCGGCCTGCTTTTTCGAGGGATGTCTTCCTATTGAGGAGCTGGCCAGGCGCGGCGAGGACACGATGCGCTATGGCCCCCTCAAGCCCATCGGCCTCTGGGATCCCCGTTGGGGTGACGTCACCGACAGGGAAGTGAGACGGGCCAAAAGGGCTTACGCCGTGGTGCAGTTGCGCCAGGAAGATCGGGACGGTCGCCTTTGGAACCTGGTGGGATTCCAGACCAACCTCAAGTGGTCGGAACAGAAACGGGTTTTGCGCATGATCCCTTGCCTGGCTGAGGCCGAATTCGTGCGTTTCGGGGTCATGCACCGCAATACCTTCCTAGAATCTCCCCAGCTCCTTGACGCCACCTTGCAGTTTCGCCGCCGTCCCAGCCTGTTGGCGGCCGGCCAGATCACAGGTACGGAAGGCTATGCGGCTGCGGTGGCAGGGGGGTGGTTGGCGGGAACCAATGCGGCACGGTTGGCCCAAGGTAGAGAGCTTTTGACCCTTCCTTCAACCACCATGGCGGGTGCATTGGTGGATTTCATCAGCACCCCACCCAGGGGCGATGCTCCAGCTGCGAAGGGACGCTTTCAGCCGATGCCCCCAAATTTTGGTTTGTTGCCGGAGCTGTCCAGCCGGATCCGCGACAAGCGCCAGCGCTATGGCGCCTATCGCGACCGTGCCTTGGCGGATTTGGCCGAGCGGCTGGGCATGGAGCAACTGGTGGCCTGAGCTGCATGGCCGGCCGGATTGGTGTAATGGATATTTCGTAAATTCTGACAATTGTCCAATCGTAATATTGACTGAATTTGGTCAAAAAACGAACAACTAAATGTGAAGACTTGGACCATGCCGGCCATATCCCCGATAAAAATCCCTTGAAGGCTTGACTCCTCCAGGGGAGGACAAGCTCTTCTCCACATCGTTTCTTTTGAAACAGGCTGTTCTTAAACAGGCATGAAAAACCACTTTCTCCCGGTTCTGGCCACCGGCCGAACTTTCCGAACGGCTTCGAAAACGGTTCTCGCTGCCGTTGCCGCCTTGCTCTTCTCCTGCGGCTTGCTGATTCACGCCCCCTTGGTTTCGGCAGCCACCTTGGCTGAAGACATGGTTCAGGTGACTAAGGATGCCTGTGTCAATGTTGCCAAAAAGCGTGGCTACGCCGTCGAAGAAGTCACCTCCGCCGTTCCCGCAGATGGGGATAGCTCCAGTGTCGTGTTGCGACTGGCCAAGGGTGGCGAACGCTTTGAATTCAATTGCGGTTTCTCCCAGAACATTCACGCCTACGTGGCTCCGGCCCCCGCTCGCGAGACGGCAGCCGTAGCCCAGCGCAATGATCGCGTTGCTGCCCAGCAGCCTGCGCGCGTCGCGGTGCAACAACCGGCTCGGGTGGCCGTGCAGCAACCCGAACGGGTCGCCGTTCAACGGGACCGGGTGCGTGATCGCGACCAGGTCGTTCAGACCACCGAGCGCAAGGGCGGTTTCAACCCCCTGCTGCTGCTGCCTCTGCTGCTGCTGCCCCTTCTGTTCTTCCTCCGTCCTAAGGAGGCTGTAGACGTCAACGCCTCCAAGATGGGCAGCTATGGGAGCCCCACCCCCGTGGCCAAGGCCACGAAGACGACTACCGCCACCACCCCGGTACAGACCGTTGTGGCCAACGTTGTTGATGCCATCCTGCGTACCCAGGATTCCGCCATTGAGGTTCGCTCCGGAGCCGGCATCACCAACGCAGTCACCCGCAGCCTCGCTGCCGGTAGCAGCGTCAAGCTGAGTGGTCGTTATCTCAACGACTGGGCCGAGCTGGTCGATGGCGGCTGGATCGACATCAAATCCTTGGCCAACGATCCTCGGGTCTGAGTCCGGTCCGTCGCGATTTCGCAAAGGACCCCACGGGTACTCACCTTTTAGATGTCGGCAAATCCGGCATCTTTTTTTTACCTTTTCTTTATCGCTGGTTGTTATGTTCAGGCTGCTACAAATCAAGTTCCTGGCCAGATGTGCTCCTTGGCACACAGCAATAAACGCAGGGAACTGGACAGGTTGCGCAACACCTGTTTGCTCAAGCCTAAAACCTTTCTGCAACTGCAATAATGCTTGATTGACTCAGCTGGTTCAGGTCGAAACAATCCTCAATTGTGATCTGACTGACTTGACCATTTTTGTCTTAGGCCCCTAAGCTTCGAACAAGGATGCCGCTTAGGCGTTCAGGCTGCCTCCCCAAATACGAAGAACGAGCTCCGACTCGATTGAGGGTTCGGGAAACTTTTATGGATGTTTTTCAGGATCCGTAAAAGTGTATTTGGCGCAGTCACTTTCTCTCACTCCCAACACCCAATGTCAACCCGCACCGTTATCGGTTTGTTTGCCGAAAACGCCCATGCCGCCAAGGCCCTGGAAGATCTCGTGGCCGCCGGCCTGCATCGCGATGCCCTCGACCTGCTGAGCGCTGACGACGCTTCCGATGCTCCCAAGCTGCGGGCCCTTTCCGACCTGGTTCCCGAGCCCGACCTCGGTGTCTACCTCGCCGGCGTCAAGGATGGTGGCACCCTGCTGACCGCCCAAGTGCCCCTGAATGCTGAAGCCCGTGCCGCCGAAATCATCGGTGGTTACAACCCCGTCAACATTCGCGAGCATGCCGT
>JAPLIF010000148.1 GCA_026389255.1 Cyanobacteriota bacterium | reverse complement strand
GTTCCTCCCGGGCCCTGCCAAGGCGCCGAGCGATCGCCGACTCACTGTCGGTGCCCCGGGAACGAATCCGCCTCTCCAGCTCTTCAAAGCTGGGCGGAGCCAAAAAAATCTGAAAGGCGGCAGGAAAGCTTTGACGCACCTGCCGGGCCCCCTCCAGTTCAATCTCCAGCAGCACCGGCCCCTTCTCCAAATTACGTTCCACCCATTGCCTGGGCGTGCCATAGAGGTTGCCGGCGAATTCGGCCCACTCCAGAAAGTCGCCGTCAGCGATGCACTGCTCAAAACTCGGCCGGCTGAGAAAGAAGTAGTCCCGCCCGTCCTGTTCCCCCTGCCGGGGCGCTCGGGTCGTGGCCGAAACCGAGAGCCAGATTTCAGGATGGCGTTCCAGCAATCGCCGCACCAAGGTGCCCTTGCCGACCCCGCTGGGTCCTGTGATCACCGCGACGCGATCGCGGGACGGCTGGCTGGTCATCAAAGGGGTGGGCACCGGATCGCAGAGTAGGGGCGCAGCCGCGGAGATCTCCAGTGCAGGCGCTGAAAGGCCAGCAACAACCCCAGGCTGGGGGTCCAGCGGGACCCCAGGCGAAAACCACCCTGCGCCTGCAAGCCATGGATGCCACCACGCTGCGGGCGGTCCTGGCGGAGCTGCGCAGGGTGCTGCTGCCCAGCCGCTTCGAGAAAGCCCAGCAAAGTGACCCCCACACCCTGCAACTGGCCCTGCGCCATCTCGATGGGGTGCAATGGCTGGAGGCGGGCTGGCTGGCGGAGGCGCCGCGGCTGCTGGCGATCGGGGCACCGCCCCGTCAAGGCGATGGCAGCACGCTGGCAAGGCAGTTGCAGCATGGCCTCAAGGGCCTGGCCCTGGTGGCCATCGAACAGCAGGGCTGGGAGCGAATCGTTGAGCTGGTCTTCGCCCGCCGCCCCGGGGACCCGCCCGAACGACGCTTGGTCCTCGAACTCATGGGTCGTCATAGCAATCTCTTTCTGCTCGATAGCGACTCCCGGGTGATCGCCACCGCCCATCAGGTACGCCCCAGCCAGTCGCGGCAACGGCCCATCGGCTGTGGGGACCGCTGGGTGCCGCCGCCGCCCCTCAGCGGCGATCAGCCCCGGGTGGAAGAAAGCCAGGAGCGCTGGCGCCAGCGCCTGACTCTGCTGCCCCTGCCCCTGGGACGGGCCCTGCTGACCACCTACCAGGGAATCAGTCCGGCCCTGGCCCGCCAAATCAGTGGCGACCTGATCGATACCCCCGTCGCCAACCTGGACGCCACCCAATGGCCGTTCCTGCACAGCCGCTGGCAGCGCTGGCTGACGGCGGTGCTGCAACAGGAGCGCCATGGCTTGCGCATCACCGACGACGGCGGCTACTGCTGCTGGGCCAGCAGCCCCCCAGAAGCCCCAAGCCCATTGGGCGGATCGAAGCCAGCCTCACCTTTCTCGACCAGGCGGAGACCAGCGACCAACTGGCCGACCTGGCGGACGAACTGGAACAGCGGCCGGGTCGCAAGCCGGCGCTGGCCTCCCGATCCCAGCGGCGCCAGGCCGCCGCTCCCCAACAAAAGGGCCAACCGGTTCCCCTGGAAGTGCGCACGGCCTCGGGTTTACGGCTGCAGGTGGGCCGCAACCATCGCCAGAACGAATGGATCAGTCTGCGGCAGGCCCGCCGTGGGGACATCTGGTTCCACGCCCAGGAAATTCCCGGCAGCCACGTGGTGCTCAAGGCTTCTGAGGGCCCAGCCGGCGAGGCCGACCTGCTGGCGGCCGCGGACCTGGCCGCCCACTACAGCCGCGCCCGGGGCAATGCCCGGGTCCCGGTGGTCATGGTGCCCACCGAAGATCTGCAGCGGCTGCCAGGCGCCGCCGCAGGAACGGTGCGCCACCGGGGGGGCAAGGTGGTGTGGGGCGAGCCCCACAGGGCCCTCAGCCTGCTGGAAGCGACCTAGCCTCGCAAAGGAGTAGGGCACCATGAGCGAGATCAGCGACCGACCGACCAGCCCGGCCACCCTTGTCCCGCTGGATCCCACCGGCACGGACCTGGCGGCGGCCTCCCCGCCGGCCAACGCCGCCGACGAGTTTCCCGGCGAAGTGGAAATGAGCCTGGTGGACCACCTGGAGGAACTGCGTCGCCGCGTGCTGCGCAGCTTGCTGGCCGTGGTGGCTGGGGCGGTCCTGTGCCTCGTGTTCGTCAAACCCCTGGTGAAGCTGCTGGAGATGCCCGCCGCCGGCATCCGCTTTCTGCAACTCGCCCCGGGGGAATTCCTGTTCGTTTCGCTGAAAGTGGCCGGGTATGCGGGCCTGACCCTGGCCCTGCCCTACGTCCTGTTCGAGGGACTGGCCTTCGTTTTGCCCGGCCTGACACGGCGCGAGCGGCGCCTGGTCGGTCCGGCGGTTGCGGGCTCCACCGTGCTGTTCGCTGCGGGTCTGGCCTTCGCCTGGTGGGCCCTGGTGCCAGCGGCCCTGCGCTTTTTGGTGAGTTATGGGGCCGACGTCGTCGAACCGCTCTGGTCGATCGAGCGGTACCTGGATTTCGTGCTGTTGCTGCTGCTGGCCACCGCCCTCGCCTTTCAATTGCCGGTGCTGCAGCTTTTGCTGGGCGCCCTGGGGCTGATCAACGCCAAGGTCATGCTGGGGGCCTGGCGCTGGGTGGTCCTGGCCAGTGCCCTGGCCGGTGCCGTGCTCACCCCCTCCACCGATCCGATCACGATGCTGCTCCTCACTGGCGCCATCACGGCCCTCTATCTGGTGGGGGTGGGCCTGGTGAGCCTGGTCCAGGGCGTGAAACCGCAGGCCACCTAAGTTCGGTCCCGTCGCCCCCGTGCCGATGGCCGTCTCCAGCCCCCCCCAGGCCCCTATCGGTTCCCTTCCCCCCTGGCGCCGCCTGGTGGCCGTGGCGGCCGAGGGGGTGGCCAGCGGCACGCCTTACATGGTGGGCAGCAAGTTGCTGCAGGGTTGGCTGGCCGCCAACGCCATCCCCCTGCCCCTCATCGGCCTGCTGCCCTTAGCCGAACTGCCTTACACCCTCAAGATGTTCTGGGCCCCGGCCCTGGATCGCTGGGCCCTGCCTTGGCCCGACCGCCGCCGCGGCTGGATTCTGGTGTTTCAGCTGATCCTGGTGGCCGTGATTGGCGCCATGGCCCTGCTGCAGCCGAACACCAGTGCCGCCAGCCTGACGTCCATCGGGGTGGCAGCCCTGGTATTGGCCCTGGCCAGTGCCAGCCAGGACATTGTGATCGACGCGTACCGCACCGATCTGCTGCCGGAGGCGGAACGGGGGCCTGGGGCGGCAACCCACAACCTGGGATACCGCACAGCGGGCCTGGTCATCAGCTCGGGGGGATTTCTGCTGGCGGGCTGGCTCGGCTGGCCCGCCGCCTTCGCCGCCACGGCCGTCCTGATGGCCGCCACGGTCCCCTTCACCCTGACAGCCCCCAAACTCCCCCCCCTCAGCCATCCGGTGACCAGCCTGCGACAGGCGATGGCGGGCCCGATCCGGGAGTTTTTGCATCGCACTGGTGGGCCCCGGGCCCTGCTTGTGCTGCTGTTGGTTCTGCTCTACCGCTGGCCGGATGGCTTGCTCAATGCCATGGCGATTCCCTTCCTGACGATTACCGGTTTCAGCGCCGCCACCATCGGCCTGATCCAGGGGGCCTGGGGCATCGGGGCCACCATTGTGGGCACCATTCTGGGAGGGGCGCTGTTTCCGCGCATCGGCATGAATCGCTCCCTGTGGTTGTTTGCCCTGGTGGGCGCGTCCGGGAACCTGGCCTATGGGCTGCTGGCCTATTTCCACGGTGGAGTCCCCGCCCTACTGCTGGCCTCCGGCCTCGAGAATATCGGCGGCGGCATGGTTGGTGCCGTTTTCGTCGCCCTGCTGATGAGCCTCTGCAACCCCCGCTTCTCAGCGACCCAATATGCCCTCCTTTCTGGGGTCTATGCCCTCAGCCGTTCGCTGCTCTCCTCACCGGCGGGGGTCCTGGCCGAACGCACCGGCTGGACCAACTTTTTTCTAATCAGCGTCCTGGCCTCCTTGCCGGCCTTTCTGCTGATGACGCGAATCACGCCCTGGAACGGCCGCCAGGCCCTGGGGGCCTTTGATGCAGCCAAAGATGGATCATGAGTCCCACGGCTAAATCTGGCGGGCGCAAGCACGAAAGAATGCCCAAAACCAGAAACAACCAGCCAGAGAAAGGGGAATCCGATCAGGCCTTGCGAACAATTCGAGGATAGGATCAAGGCCATGACGGCGCTAAGTCGTCGAGGTACAAAACCTGAGCAACAACGCGGCCACTGGCCCTGCCACAAAATGGCGAGCCAACCACGACAAAAAACTCGTCAATCCTGAACAAAAAGATGAGTTTAACGGCACGATGATGCAGTGGTTTCATTGGTATAGCGATGGCGACGGTCAACACTGGCAGCGTTTAATTGAAGCGGCGCCAGCCTTGGCGGCCTCAGGCATCACGGCCCTATGGCTGCCCCCAGCCTCCAAGGGCAATGCGGGTGGATATGACGTCGGCTACGGCTGTTACGACCTCTTTGATCTTGGTGAATTTGATCAAAAGGGAAGTATCAGGACCAAATATGGCACCAGGGAAGAGTATCAAGCCGCCATCAAAATCTGCCACGGGCTTGGTATACAGATTTATGCAGATGTGGTTTTCAACCATAAGATGGGAGCCGATTTTGAAGAAGATTTTCAGGCCATCCCCTTTGACGACAACAATCGCACCATCGATCTTGGTCCCTGCCGCCCCGTGCGCGCCTGGACGGGCTTTAACTTTTTAGCCCGCCAGGACAAATATTCGACTATGCACTGGAACTGGTGGCATTTTGCCAGTATTGATTACAATAGTATTGATCCCAACTTCCATGCCATCTGGCGCATGAAAGACAGCGGCTTTGCCAATAACGTAGATACAGAAAAGGGAAATTACGACTATCTAATGGGCTGTGATCTCAATATGAATCACCCCGAAGTTAACGGCGAGCTCAAGCATTGGGGCGAATGGATGCTTGGCAGCATCGGCATCGATGGCTTCCGCCTAGATGCGATTAAACACATCGACAGCAATTTCTTTATCGACTGGATTAGCCACCTAGAAGGTTACATTGGCCATAAACTCTTTATCGTCGGCGAATACTGGAGCTACGACCTGGCTTGCCTCAGCTGGTATATCAGCAATACCGCGGGCAAAATGTCACTATTTGACGCCCCCCTCCATCTCAACTTTCACCAAGCCAGCCGCCGCTTGGGTCAATACAACATGGCCGGCCTACTGGATGGCACGCTGATGCAAGCACTGCCTTCCTTTGCGGTCACAGTGGTGGAGAACCATGATACCCAGCCCCTACAGGCCCTTGAATCCGTTGTTGAAGCTTGGTTCAAGCCCCTTGCCTATGCCTGCATCCTGCTGAGGGCCGAGGGCTATCCCTGTATTTTTTATCCGGATTATTACGGCGCCAGCTATAAAGACAAGGGCAAAGATGGTAACGACTACGAGATCTGGCTTC
>JAPLIF010000084.1 GCA_026389255.1 Cyanobacteriota bacterium | reverse complement strand
CTCCCCAGATGATTCTTGTCTTGGGGGGCGACACCCAGCGCGAAATCGTCGCGGCCCGATTGGCCCATCAGGGCGGCTTGCCCGTGATCGTCAGCGGCGGCAGCAATCCGGAATACGCCCATTGGCTGTTCCGGGAGCGGGAGGGTCTGGCGCCGGATCAGGTGCAACTGGACTACCGGGCCCGGGACACCCTCGGTAATTTCACCTCGCTGGTGGATGACCTGCGCCGGGCCAGGATCCGCCATGCTCTGCTGGTCACCAGCAGTGACCACATGGACCGGGCCCTGCTGGTGGGTCGGATCGTGGCCGGCAGCCGGGGCATTCAGCTCACGCCGGTGCCCGTGCCCTGCGGCCAGTTCTGTGTGGTGGAAGGCAGGCGCAAGGTCTGGGGGGACGGGGCCCGGGCCCTGCTGTGGGTGCTCAGTGGCCGCGATCTGAGGGGCTGGGCGGCAGAGCGGTTGCGATCCTTGGAATCCTAAGGGCCCCGATTCGCTTGCCCTTGATCGGGCCGGCGTCAAGGAGGGCGTTGATCTCCCGTTGCAGGGCTTGCGTCGTGGCCTCCAGGTCGCCGCGACGGCGGGAGGCGGGTGGGGGGATCAAGGGGCCAATGCGGATATGCACAGGCACCAGCCGCAGGCCCCCCGTGCGGCCCAGGGCCCGGTGGCTGTTGAGGATGGCCACCGGCAGAAGGGGCACCCCCAGCCGCGCCGCCAGCAGGGCCGCCCCCGCCTGGGGGGCATGGACCCGACCATCGTGCTGGCGGGTGCCGTCGAGAAACACCCCGGTGGCCCAGCCCTGGGCGAGCCGTTCACTGGCGGTGCGCAGGGCCTCCCGGTCACTGGCCCCGCGGGCAACGGGGTAGGCCCCGCAGGCCTTGATCAGGGGTCCAAGCAGGGGCACCCGGAATAACTCCTCCTTGGCCATAAATGCCACGGGGCGGCCGATGGCGTGGCTGATGATCGGCGGGTCGAGGTGGGAGCCGTGGTTGGCGACCACCACCAGGCCCCCGATCCTGGGCACATGGCCCAGGCCGGTGGTGCGACCGCGGAGCAGAATTCGGAAGATCGGCCAGACCAACAGGCTGCTGATCAGGGTGTAACCCAGGTCCGGTTGGGGACTGCCCAGCAGCGCTGGGCGCTCGAGGCGCCGCTGGGCCAGGGGGCCTGGAACGCCCATTAGCCCAGATCCGTCGCCGAGGCGATCTGGCGACAGCGGAGTCCGGGGCAGCCGCGCTTGATCAGGCCGCTGAGCACGTTGCCAGGACCGATCTCCACGGCTTCATCGATGCCTTCGCGGCCGAACTGCTCCATGGTTTCCCGCCAGCGCACCCCCGTGGTCATTTGCAGGAGCAGGCGTTGTTTGAGCAAGCCGGCATCGGTGCTGGGGCTGGGATCGGTGTTGCTCAGCACCGGGATGGAGGCTGCGGCGAAGGGCACCGCCTCTAGATCTTTGGCAAAGGCGGCTGCGGCCTGGGCCATGAAGGGCGAATGGAAGGCTCCGGAGACCGCCAGGGGGATCGCCCGCTTG
>JAPLIF010000132.1 GCA_026389255.1 Cyanobacteriota bacterium | reverse complement strand
AGGGCCGGATCCTTCTCGATCGTGCGGCGGTAGTCCTCAGGGGTGGTGGCGCCGATGCAGCGCAGATCTCCCCGGGCCAGGGCCGGCTTGAGGATGGCGGCCGCATCACTGCCTGAACGCTCGCCATTGACGACGGTATGGAGTTCGTCGAGGAAGAGCACGACTCCGCCCGCCCCGTCCGCCTGGCGCACCTCCTTGAGCACGCTGCGCAACCGTTCTTCGAACTGGCCACGGAACTTGGCTCCGGCGATCAGGGCCCCGAGATCGAGGGCCACCAGGCGCACCCCCCGCAGGGAATCGGGCACATCTCCGGCGACGATGCGCTGGGCCAGCCATTCGGCCACAGCGGTCTTGCCGACACCGGGCTCACCGATCAGGACAGGATTGTTCTTGCCCCGCCGGGAGAGCACCTGGATCAAGCGGCGGATCTCGGTGTCCCGGCCGATCACCGGATCCAGCAGGCCGGCGCGGGCGGCAGCGGTGAGATCACGGCCGTAACGCTCCAACGCTGAGGGCTCCCGATCCAGCTCCTCGGGCCCGAGCTCGGCCCCGGACTCGTCCAGCCGTTGCAGCCGGCTGGCCGCGGGCTCGGCCCTGCCCTCCTCCTTTGGGGACCCGCTGGGACGGACGGGAGGGGCCGCCACCGGAGCCGCTGCGGTCTTGGCCTCGGGGCGCCATTGGCGCACCAGCAGATCTTCGCTGAGACCCTCCTGGGCCAAAAGACGGGCGCCCAGCCGTGGGTCGTTCACCAAGGCGATCAGCAGGTGGGGCACCTCCAAGCGGCGCTCTGCCCACTGGGCCCGTTGGCGATCCGCCTCTTCCAGCAGCTCTTCGAGGGACTCGCCGATGTAGAGGGTGTCGTCCCGTCCGGGGGGCTGGTCGGCGCAGAACGCCTCCAGCCGATCCAACAAACGATCCTCCTCAATGGGCAGGGACTCACTCCAGGCCGCGAAGCGCCGATCCAGCAGCAGGGCCAGCAGCAGGTGCTCAACGTCCATCGAGCCATGGCGCCAGCGACGGGCCTGGTCCTGGCTAGCGATCAGCAGATCCCAGGCGGCGTCACTGAAACGCTCGGGATCGGCGGTGAGACTGGTCTGGGCCGCACTTAAGACAGGGGACTCGGCAGGCATGGGCAGGCTGACCTCAGGAAGCCAGGGCGGGCGGGGTTGGTGGTGGTGATGTCTGAATCAGTTCGATGCGGTATCCATCGGGATCTTCCACGAAGGCAATCACGGTGCTGCCGTGCTTCATCGGTCCTGGCGGTCGCACCACCTTGCCGCCCCGTTCGGCCATGGCCGCGCAGGTGGCCACGATGTCCTCCACGCCGATGGCGATATGGCCGTAACCGTCACCCAGGTCATAGGCGGCCGTATCCCAGTTATGGGTGAGTTCCAGCACGGTGATTTCCCGTTCAGAGCCGTAGCCCACGAAGGCCAGGGTGAAGCGGCCTTCGGGATAATCCTTGCGCCGCAGCAGACCCATACCGAGCACCTCGGTATAGAACCGCAGGGAGCGCTCGAGATCGCCCACGCGCAACATGGTGTGGAGCAGTCGCATCGGCGGGGCACCCGAGGGGATGGGGAGGAAAGAGACATCCATCTTGGCCATTGTGACGAGACGGACGCCCGATTCGCCCAGACGGGCACGAGGAACACATGCCCGGGAGATGGGGCCCCATAAGATCGCTCCGAATAGCTTTGGACTTGTGCTCGACTCCCTCGACCTCGTGATCGATTCGATCGTGGCCCGCGAGGTCCTTGATTCCCGCGGCACCCCCACGGTGGAAGCCGAGGTCTATCTCGAGGGGGGCGCCACCGGACGGGCGATTGTGCCCAGTGGTGCCAGCACGGGCGCCCATGAAGCCCACGAACTGCGCGACGGCGATGGACGCCGCTACTTCGGCAAGGGAGTCAGCCAGGCGGTCGAAAACATTCAGCCAGGCCGTCGAAAACATTGAGGAGCGCATCGCCCCAGCCCTCTGTGGACTTTCTGCGCTCGATCAGGGCGCCGTCGATGCGGCCATGGGCGAATTGGATGGCAGCGACAACAAATCCGCCCTCGGCGCCAACGCCATCCTGGCGGTGAGCCTGGCCAATGCCCACGCCGCCGCCAGGGGCCTGGGATTACCCCTTTATCGGTATCTGGGCGGACCGATGGCCAATCTCCTGCCCGTACCACTGATGAACGTCATCAACGGCGGGGCCCACGCCTCCAACAACATGGATTTCCAGGAATTCATGCTGGTGCCCCACGGGGCCAACAGTTTCCGCGAAGCCCTGCGCTGGGGCGCCGAGGTGTTCCACACCCTCAAAGGGCTGCTCAAGGATCAGGGCCTCTCCACGGCCGTGGGCGACGAAGGGGGCTTTGCCCCGGATCTGGCCGATAACGCCGCCGCCGGCGACCTGCTGGTCCAGGCCATCGAAAAAGCCGGCTACCGCCCCGGTGATCAGATCTCCCTGGCCCTAGATGTAGCCAGCACGGAGTTTTTCAAGGACGGACGTTATGCCTTCGGCGGCGGTCTCTATACCAGCGCTGAGATGGTCGACCAACTGGCCAACCTGGTGAGTCGCTTTCCGATCGTTTCGATCGAAGACGGGGTGGCGGAAGATGACTGGGAAGGTTGGGCCCTGCTTACCGAAAAACTCGGCAGGACGGTACAACTGGTAGGCGATGATCTGTTCGTGACCAACACGGCCCGCCTGCGGCAGGGCATTGAGCTGGGCGTGGCCAACTCGATCCTGATCAAGGTGAATCAAATCGGATCGCTCACCGAAACTCTGCAGGCGATCGATCTGGCCGGGCGAGCCGGATACACCAGTGTCATCAGCCACCGCAGCGGCGAAACCGAAGACGTGACCATTGCAGACCTGGCGGTGGCCACCCGCGCCGGCCAGATTAAGACCGGCTCGCTCAGCCGCAGTGACCGGGTAGCCAAGTACAACCAACTCCTGCGCATTGAGGACGACCTGGGTACCCAAGCCATCTATGCCGGCAGGGACGACCGGGGACCCCGCGGTAAGGCCTGAATTTCTGGCCCTTGGCCCTGGCACCCTGGGAACCGGTAGGCGGATATGCTGGGTAGGTTGATCCCTAAGCAGCCCAGCTGCCGATTTCATGGCCCTATTTGATGACCTGATTAGCGGTGTGGTGAATTCCGTTGCCGGCGACAAGGCTCAGGCCTTCAACGATTTCTTCAAAACCAACGGCGGCCTCCCAGGTCTGTCCCAGAAGTTTCAAAACGGCGGGGCCAGCGAACTATTTGCCAGCTGGGTGGGTACGGGGGATAACTCCCTGATCAGCCCCGATCAAATTGACAAGATTCTGGGCAGTGGTCCGATCCACGACCTCGCTGTCAAGCTGGGAGTCGATACCAAACAAGCCTCGGATTACATCGCCGCCAAACTGCCCGAACTCGTCGATCGTCTCACCCCTGACGCCAAGATCGAGCCCGATGCGGCCGCCAAGCCCCTGCCGCCCGCCCCTCCCATCGCCTGACAATCGTCAGATTGAACATCCCTCTTTAGGTTTGTGAACCTTGAAGACCCGTCCAAAGACGGGTCTTTTTTATGGGCACGGCACAATGAATGACCCAGGTCCCTAGCAGCCTTAAAATCATCGGTTGGGAACGACTAATGATGGGTGCTTCACCACAGTCACAAACCATTGACCTCGACTCCCTGATCGAGACAGGTCAATGGCCGCTAGCTGAAATGCTGCTACGCCAATCTCTCTTGCAAGATCCCCGATGCGCCTGGGCGGAGGATGCACTGGGTCGAATCGCCGCCAATCTCGGTTTGTTGGAAGCAGCCGCCGAGCACTTTCGCAGGGCCATGGCCCTCGCTCCAGACTGGAGCGATCCTGCCATCAACCTCGAAGCAGCCCTCAGTTTCGCAGGCTTGCTTGGCGACCCATCGGAGGGAGATCCATCCGAATCCGGGCCACCACGACGGCTCTTGATCAAAGCCTGGGGCTATGGGTTTTGGTCCGATGTGTTCCATGTGCTCTCCCAGCTCCTGCTGGCTGAAATCAGCCAGCGTCAACCGATGATTCACTGGGGCTGGAACAGCCTTTATCGCTGCAGCGATTCATTCAATGCCTTCGAGCATTTTTTTCAGCCCCTTCCGCAATCCAGCCTTCTAGATCTAGAGAATCTTCAATATCTCTCCGACACGGATATCTGGCCGCCCAAATGGAAGCGCCAAAATCTCTGGGAAGGCGGTGTTAACCAGGCTTTTGGCCCTTACTCACGAATCGCTGGTCTCTATCTACTTAATCGGCCGGAACCTTTGGTTGTCAGTGATTTTTTTACAGCCATTCTCGACCTACTGCCCTGGATTCCAACCAGCCACCCACTGCGGGGATCCAGCGTTGAAGGGGCCTACAGAGCCCTAGCCCAGAAATACCTGACACCCCGGGAAGAGATCTTGGCAACCAGTGAAAAATTCATTGCAAACCATCTCGACCAGGAGCGATTTTTGGCCGTACACCTACGCGGCCTAGACAAAATAAGTGAGCACAATCAAGTCGAACAAGAATATCTCATCACTCAACAACATCTTGAAGACCATCTCGACCGCTTTCCTGATGAGCCCATCTTTCTGATG
>JAPLIF010000233.1 GCA_026389255.1 Cyanobacteriota bacterium | reverse complement strand
GCCCTGGCCCTCGTGCCCCTGGGGGGCCTGGACCACGGAATCGCGTTGCTGGCCTGGGTGCCCTTGCTGGCCCTATGGCCCCGTTGGCTCAACCCACTGCTGCAGAGGCTTGAGCTCAAACGGGCCCGCCAGCTCGGCCTGCACGAGGCCCTGGCCCAGGACCTGGCTGGCACCCCTGGGATGCTCCAGGGAGCGGGGCTGCCCCAGCCCCTGCTTTTGCGCTCCTATCCGTGGGTGCCGCTGCTGGGCCAGTGGGGTTTTGTGCTGATGCGCTTCGCCGGCTTTGCCTGCTGCGTCTGGGCATTTGATTTGCAGCATGCCCTGGATTGGTGGCGTTGGCTGTCGGCCTTTGCCCTGGCCTGGACCGTTGGCTTGGTGGTGCCGGGGGCCCCTGGCGGCCTGGGGGTCTTTGAATCGGTTCTATTGTTACGGCTTGGCACGGCCCTGCCCGATCCAGCCCTGCTGGCGGTTGCCCTGGGCTACCGCCTGGTGGTGACGACGGCGGACCTGCTGGCCGGTTTGATGGCGTCCCTCGATGGGGGGGGCCGTCCCAAGGCCCTTGGAACCCCACGCACGGAAGGCGTGGATCCTGGCGAAGCCGGGCCGACGTCGACTTAGCCTCTCAATAAGGTCTGTTCTTGCGATTCAGGGTAGACCGCTCTGGTTTGACTACCCCGTCCCCCCGCTCCATGCCCGCCCCATCCGCCTCGGCGGACTCTGGCGCCCCCCCGGTGCCATCACGGGCGGAACTCCGCAGCAGCCTGCACGATCGGGGACAGCGCCTGACGGCCCAACGGCAGCGGGTTCTCGAACTCTTCGAGCAGCTCGGAGAAGGCAGCCACCTCAGCGCCGAAGAAGTGCACCAGCGGCTACGGGGGGGGGAGGAGCGCATCTCGTTGGCCACCGTGTACCGCAGCCTGCGGCTGTTGAGCTCCATGGGGCTGCTGCAGGAACTGGAACTCGCCGAAGGTGGCCGCCGCTTCGAACTCAGCGGCGAAGCCCACCGTGACCACCATCACCTGGTCTGCGTGGGCTGTGGCCGCACGGAGGAATTCGAAAGTGCCGCCGTGCTCCAGGCTGGAGATGCGGCGGCCAACGGCCATGGGTTTCGACTCCTGGAGTGTGTGCTGAACGTGAGGGCCCTGTGCCCCTCCTGCTTGAGCCGGGAGGGGGATCCTGGAGTGGAACCCCCAGAGATTCGGGCAGCCGCGCCCCAGGACAGGTAACAACCTGTTACACTTACGTCACACTTCGCAACCTCCTCCAATGGCTGCTCCTGAAACCCGCTTCGGCTTCGTCACTTTCGCCGAAACCTGGAATGGCCGCATGGCGATGATGGGCTTCGTGATTGGCTTGGCCACCGAACTGCTGACCGGCCAAGGCATCCTCAGCCAGATCGGCCTGGGCTGAGCCCTGCAAAAATCTTTTGATTCGGAGCTCGGGGAGTATTCTCTCCGGGCTTTTGCTTGGTCGCTGAACCGGATCGGGCCCGTTGTTGGCAGCCCCCGCCCGGTCCATGGCCTAAGGGCCTGGTCTTAGGCCAGGGACCCGCCACAACTGGAGCCATCGCCGGCCGTGCAACCAAAGCAGTGGTCGGCCACCGCAATGGCCGAGCCCTGAGGATCGCATTCCAACAAATCGGCCAGCTCCACCAAACCCGCTGACCTGTGGCCCAGCATCTGGTTGAAATCACAATCGAACAATCGCCCGCGCCAGTCAACGCTGACCATCTGGCGGCACATCACCTGATCCAAATGGGCAGGATTGTGATTTTCGCGCAGCAAGGCACGGTAAGAGTCAAGTTCGCCACTGAGTTTCAAGCTGGCGGCAAATCGTTCGATCGGCATATTGGCGAGTGTCAGCAACCGGTTGAAAACAACCCCATAGCGCTCGCCAAGGTGGCGCCGAAAATCTTCCTCCAGGGCCTGCTGGGGAGGCGGCAAACTGGGTCCCTGGGGGTTGTAAACCAGATTCAGCTCCAGATTGGAGCCCCCATTTGAATCCGTGTGACCATAACCGAGATGATTCAACTGCCGCAAGCCTTCGATGCTGGCGGCAAAGGTCCCGGCGAAAGGCAGCCAAATCCTGTTGATCCGGCTCCAGCAAAATGGTGAGATTGCAGCGATCAATCACCCGCACCCCAAGCTCCCGAGCTTCCTGCACCAACGCCCGAAAACCGGGATGCAGTTCAGGCGCTCCGCCCGTCAGATCCAGTTGACCGATCTGACGGGCCGCCAGAACCTTGGGAATCAGCGCCAAGGTGGCAAGATCCATCATCTCGGTGCGCTGGGGCCCCGCACCCACGTGACAGTGGCGGCAGGCCTGATTGCAGCGATACCCGAGGTTCACCTGCAACGTGGTGAGGGGACCGCGGTGCAGGGGAGGAAAGGAAGCGGTGGCGATCGGTGCTTCGCCCCGAGCTGGATCGGGATGGGTCTGGATCACGCGTGACATGGACTCGATGGAACCAACCTCGCAATGAAATTCTGGCCACGCCAAGGATCAGGGGGTGCCAAGAACGGGCGATGAACGGCTCTTTGAACAAGGATGCCGAACGCGAAGCCAGAGCGGCGGGTGGAGCAGCAGGATGGACGCCAATCCATCCTTGCCCATGGCCCGTTTTCTGCTGGTGCTCAAGCCCCGGAAACCGATCGGGTCCAAGGATCTGATCGCTGGCCTCGATCGCCTTGTCGAGCAGCTCGATGCCGAGGTTGATCACCGCACCCCAGCCCACCTCAGCGCCATGTTGCGCGGCGGCATGGAACATCTACGCCTGCAGCTGTTTGCCGATGTTCAGGCCAAGGCCGCTGGCCCCGTGCTGGAACTGGTGCTGATGAGTCGCGAACCGATGGGTCGCGGTGCCCCCCAGACCCGGGCCTGCTTCGAAGATCTCGTCCGCAAGGCCTCCGAATCGATGGCCAACCTCGAACCCATCTTCCGCTCCGATCGGGACGGCCCCCTGCCCAGACAGGAATGAGAGGGAACCCTGCCGTGCTTGCGCCCAGGGTGCTGACGGAGTCCCAGGCGGAGGCTGGAAATCACAGATTCTTGTCGCACTCGTGACAGTTTGAATCTGTCACAAGGCCCAAGATGGAGATCTTCCGCAAGAAGGTTGTGTCCCTTTCCCTGGCCCCTAGCAGCCAAGCTTTTCTGTTTCAGCCCCGCGGCCCCGTGATCCGTTCCTATCGCTTGGTCGACCAATTCGGGTCTCCCCATCCGGTGCTCGACGACCTCTACGACTCACTGGAATCCGCCTGGAGTGAGGCCACCCTCTGGTGGCAGGCCCAGGCCCGAGGGGGCCCGGAACCCCTTGACATCGGTGTCGAAGTCAGCACGTCCACCGGCAATTGGCGGACCGTGCGTCACCCGGGCTGCTGAGCGACGATCCTGGCCCGACCTCAACCGACCTGCACACCCTTCCAGAACGCCACGCGGCCCGCAATGGCACTCGCCGCCTGTTTCGGCTCTGGATAGGTCCAGGCCGCATTGGGGTTCTCAGAGCCCGCAACCACCACATCAAAATAATGGGCTTCTCCCTTCCAACCGCAGGTGCTGCGGTGATTGGAAGGGCGGAAAAATTGAGGATTGAGGGAGGCCTGGGGGAAATAGGCATTGCCCTCCAACATCACGATGTCGTCGCTGCTGGCGATCGTCTGGTTCTGCCAACGGGCTTCCATGGTTCTCAACGCAAATGCCGCCACCATCCTGCAGGGCCCTGGCCGATAGCGGCGAAGATCGGCCCCCCGAGCCCTATTGGTTCGCCGACCTCAGACCAGGGAGTCCCCCCGGTTCTGGTGCAGAAAAGGGGTCGGATCCTGATCCAGCCGATGGTTGAGGGTGAGCGGTGGCCCTTGGGCCCCGGCATCACGGGGATCGAGCTTGGCCGTGGCTTCCAGGGCCCGGCGCAGGCATCGGGCGGCATCCAGGGGCATGTCCCGGGGCACGCTGATGCGGTCACGCAGATACCGCAGGCCCTGGGCCGAACCGCCCTGGGGCCTGCAGGCTTCGCCCGTGGCCAGCAGGGTCAAGGCAGCTCGCAAGGGTTGGTCAAAGCCCGCGGCCCCCAGGGGATTGCGTTGCAACAAGATTGGGTGATGGTGGCAGACCCTTTCCAGAGCCCTCAGGGGCGCCTCGGGGGATTCGGGGCGGCTGGTTTCCGGATCCGGCTCACCGCCGTCGCTGATGGGCCAAGGGCCTGCATCAATGCGCTGGGCCAGGGCCCTTTGGTCCGAGCTGCCGTTGGCCTGGCAGCACCCCATCTGGGGCGGCAGGTCATGGGCGTGGGTGTGGAAGTCGCTCTGGGTGCCGAGGTAGGTGGACCGTTGCTCCAAGGCCCGGAACCAGTGGTCGATCAACGGGTGCGCCTGGCGCAGTCGGTAGCCCTTGTAGTAGGCCAGGCTGGCATTCATCCGCTCGAGATAGGGCACAAACACCAGGTCGGCCGTGCCGGGGGCCTCACCCAGCAGGAAGGGACCGGCGGTCTCCGCCAGGGCCTCCTCCAGCCGACCCGCCATGGCCTTAAAGGCCTGGGCCGCCCGTTCCTCCTGGCCAGTCGTCCCTCCATGGCGGCAGAGCCATTCGCACCAGCTGGCGAACAGACGCCGCTCCAGCCGCCGCAGCGTGAGCCCATGGGGTTCCCCCATGGGAGCCCCCAGGGGACCAAAGGCCCCTTCCAGGGCCTCCAGGATGCGGTCGCTCTCCGTGATCAAGCGGCCATCGAGTTCAAGGGCGGGCAGATAACCCGAGGGCACCAGCCGCCGGTACCAGGACTCTTTGTCGCCATAACAAAGCATCGTCACCTTGCGAATGCGGTAGGGAACCCGCTTCTCCTCCAGCCAGAGCCACACCTTCTGGCAATAGGGACACCAGGCATGGTGGTCCCGGTACAAGGTCACCCGCACCGCCGCCTCGTCCTGCCCGAACAGCCGCAGGCGGGCCTGGGGATTGGTGGGCCCATTCACAAGGTCGGGGCGCCCGGGCGCCAGACCCTGCAGGTCCTTCCAACTCAGGGGCTCAACCCGTAGGGATCCCATGCCGCTGCTCCTGGTGAGCCTTCATGGTGGCGCAAGGAGGGCGACGACAAGCGACAAACGCCCTCGGCCGAGGGCAGACGTGAAAAACGGGCCTTCCCCCCACCCAGCCGAGGAAAATGAAGTTGATTTTTTCATTGCGAGAGTGAGCTATAGCGGAAACCTCAAGCCCATTGGCACATTAGCGCAGCTTTGGTTTCAATGGCTACATCTTAACCCACCCTTGCAGTTCATTATTATTTTGAACTTTGCCGAGACGATCTTCCTATGCCACCGCGTTTTCGATCGGGCAATGAAGCGTCGGCCCTTGCGACCTTCGACCACCTGAGAGTCAATCTGCTTGCTGGTGTCCAGCAACAGCATTTGCGTCGTTATGGCATGGGCCTGATGGCGGCTGGTGCCGGACTCCTGCCCCTGATGGCAGGGTCAGCCCATGCCGCCCTCACCAAGGTGCCGACCGATGGGGCCGACACCCTGCTGATGCTGTTTGGGTCCGCCATGGTGTTGCTGATGACGCCGGGGCTCGCCTTCTTCTATGGCGGTTATACCCGCTCGAAGAATGTGCTCAACACCATGATGATGAGCTTCTTCCTCATGGGTCTCATCGGCGTTCTATGGGTGGTGATTGGTTATAGCCTGGCCTTCGGCACCGGTTTCAAAAGTCCCTTCATTGGGGGCCTAGAAGCTATGTGGCTCAATGGGGTCGGTGGAGAGTTGGGTGATGCACCCCTGGCCGATGGCTTCGCCATTTCCAGCTCCTCCTTCGCCCTTTTCCAGGGCATGTTTGCCATCATCACCCCGGCCTTGATTTCCGGTGCGCTGGTGGAAAGGATCACCTTTAAAGCCTGGTTCTGGTTCTGCTTGATCTGGAGCCTGTTGATCTACTCACCCATGGCCAAGATGGTCTGGGGTGGTGGCTTCCTCGGACCCTTCGGCACGGTTGGCGCCATCGACTTTGCCGGGGGCACCGTGGTTCACATCGCCTCCGGGGTCGCCGCCTTGGTTGCAGCCGCCATCATTGGCCCCCGCACCACCTGGCCCAACAACAAGCGCCCGCCCCACAACGTCCCCTTCATTCTCCTCGGCGCCGGCTTGCTGTGGTTTGGCTGGTTCGGCTTCAACGGCGCCAGCATGTTTGCCTCCAAAACCGCTGGTTATCCCTTCCTGACCACCACCACGGCCGCATCGGCGGGCATGCTCACCTGGTGTCTGATTGAGTGGTTCAAGGATGGCAAACCGACCGCAGTCGGTGCCGCCACCGGGGCCGTCGCCGGTTTGGTGGGCATCACTCCCGCCGCCGGATTCGTCTACATGGGCGCCTCCCTTGTGATCGGGGCCCTCACAGCGGTGGCCTGCACAATTGCCGTACGCGTTAAAGCGGCCATTCAATTCGATGATTCCCTGGACACCTTCATGCTCCATGGCGTCGGTGGGACGGTCGGTGCCCTACTGACCGGCATATTTGCTGTCAAAGCTCTTGTCCCTGCTGACTATTTCCCCCTTTCCGCCAAGATCATGGAGGAGGGAGGCAATGCTGGCCTGTTCATGGCCCAATTGAAGGCCGTGTTGATCACCTACGGCTTCGTTGCCTTAGGCACGGCACTGATCCTCTGGGTCCTGGGCCTGTTTATGAAACTTCGTGTTTCTGCTGAAGATGAAGATCGCGGTCTCGACTTCGTGGCCCACGGCGAAGAGGCTTACGACCCCATGACCAACTGAGACATCCCCCACCATGAAGATGATCACCGCCCTGGTTCGCCCCACAAAGGTGGACGCCATCAAACGGGCCCTTGTCGAAATTGATGTGATTGGTATGACCGTCAACGACGCCCGCGGTTTCGGTCGCCAAAAAGGACAGGTGGAGCGTTATCGCGGCACGGAGTACACCGTTGAGTTTCTGCCCAAGGCAAAATTGATGGTGGTTGTCCCGGATGACAAGGTGGAGGCGGCCATTACGGCCATTGGTGATGCCGCCCGTACCGGTGAGATAGGCGACGGCAAAATCTTCGTCAGTCCCGTGGAGATGGCGATCCGGATCCGTACCGGCGACCGCGACGGCACCGCCCTCTAATTCCCTAACCCTGATCGGGGCGGTTCACCCCCAACGATCCTGGGCCATGCCCTGACCCTTCGCTACGGCGGAGGGTTTTTTGATGGTGCCCTCCCTTGGCCAGCCCACCTAAGTTGCGCGAGGACCCGCCCACTGAGCCATGCACGATTGCTTCGATCTACTCGTCATCGGTGCTGGTTCCGGCGGTTTGGCCGCCGCCAAGCGAGCGGCCAGCTACGGCGCCCGGGTGGCCATCGTCGAGGGGGATCGGGTCGGCGGCACCTGCGTGATCCGGGGGTGCGTTCCCAAAAAGCTGCTGGTTTACGGCTCTGCCTTTGGCCACCTGGCCGAGGATGCCAGGGCCTACGGATGGCAACTTTCAACACCGGTTCCCCAGGGCGGGGTGCTGCTGCAACGGGTTCGCGATGAGGTCACCCGCCTGGAAGGGATCCACAGGCAGGCCCTCATCAAAGCCGGTGTCTCCCTTGTCGAAGGTTGGGGCCGCCTGGACGGTCCGAACAGTGTGGTGGTGAATGTCCAGGGGCAACCGGCCCGCACCCTGCAGGCGGATCGGCTGCTGATCGCCGTCGGTGGCCGGCCCCAGCGACCCCCCATTCCAGGAGTTGGGCTGGCCTGGGTCAGTGACGATCTCTTTTTGCTTGAGGACCTGCCCCAGCGGGTCGTCATCGTGGGGGCCGGCTTCATTGCCTGTGAAGTGGCCGGAATTTTGCTGGGGCTTGGGGTGCAGGTGTGTCAGATGGTGAGGGGGGACCAGCTGCTCAAGGGCTTCGATCGCGAAGCCGTGGCGGCTGTCCAGGAAGGACTCCTGGCCCAGGGACTGGACCTGCGTTTCCAGGAGCAGCCCATCGCCATCGAGGGGGCACCAGGGACCCTGACCGTGCTGACCGGCAGCGGCGAGCGCCTGGCCTGTGGGGGGGTGTTGCTAGCGACCGGTCGCAAGCCCTTTCTGCAGGGACTGGACCTGGAGGCTGCCGGGGTTGGCGTCGAAAACGACCGCATCGTGGTGGATGGGGACCAGGCCACCTCCATCCCCCACATCTATGCCGTTGGCGATGTCACCGACCGAATCAATCTGACCCCGGTGGCGATCGACGAGGGCCGGGCCTTTGCCGATACGGTTTATGGAGGCAAGCCGAGGCGCGTCAACCACGATCTCGTGGCCAAGGCAGTCTTCAGCCAACCCGAGCTGGCCACGGTGGGCCTCAGCGAAGAGGAGGCGATCGCACGCTTTGGCAGCGAGCTGATCCAGGTGCACCGGGCCCGTTTTCGGGCCATGGCCCAGGCCCTGCCCCAGCGAGGACCCCGCACCCTGCTCAAGCTTGTGGTGCACCGCCCCGATCAGCGGGTCCTGGGGTGCCACATGGTGGGCGAACACAGTGCCGAGATCATCCAGATGGCGGCGATTGCCCTGGGCATGGGGGCCACCAAGGCGGATTTCGACCGCACCATGGCCCTCCATCCCACCGTGGCCGAGGAGTTCGTCACCATGGCCTGAGGGGCCTCCTCACGCCACCGCCAGTCCCTTCTCGTTGAACACCCCTTCAAAGAGCACCGAACTCAGATAGCGCTCGCCGGAATCCGGCAGCACCACCACGATGGTGCGATGGCGGAAGGCCTCCTCCCGCGCCAAGCGCAGGGCCGCCACGGTGGCGGCTCCGCAGGAGATCCCGGCCAGGATGCCCTCCTCACGCATCAGCCGGCGCGCCATCCCCACGGCCTCCTCATCGCCCACCGTCTCCACCCGATCCACCAAGGTCAGGTCGAGGTTCTCGGGCACGAAACCGGCACCGATGCCCTGGATCTTGTGGGGCCTGGGCTGCAAGGGTTCGCCCGAGAGGGTCTGGGAGATCACCGGACTGTTGGCGGGTTCGACAGCCACCGAGATCAGGGGCTTGTGCAACGTGCGTTTGATGTAACGGCTGACCCCGGTAATGGTGCCGCCGGTCCCGACTCCCGCCACCAAGGCATCAACCTGACCTTGGGTGTCCTTCCAGATTTCCGGGCCGGTGGTGTCGTGGTGAATCTGGGGATTGGCGGGATTAACGAACTGCTGCAGCAGTACATAACGATCGGGCGCCGTTTGGGCCAGATCCCGGGCGGCGGCGATGGCACCCCCCATCCCCAGCTTTCCTTCCGTCAACACCAGCTTGGCCCCATAGGCCGTGAGCAACTTGCGGCGCTCCAGGCTCATGGTTTCGGGCATGGTGAGCGTCAGGGGAAGGCCCCGGGAGGCGGCCACAAAGGCCAGGGCGATGCCCGTGTTGCCACTGGTGGGCTCAATCAATTCCTTTCCGGGTCCAAGCAGTCCCTCCCGCTCGGCCTGCCAGATCATGGCGGCGCCAATGCGGCACTTAACGGAATAGGCCGGATTGCGGCCTTCGATCTTGGCCAGCACGGTGGCGCCACACCCTTCGGTGACCCGGTTGAGCCGAACCAGGGGAGTGCGACCAATGGTCTGGCTGTTATCGCTGTAGATCTCAGTCAAACTGGTGTTGAGGGGGGCGTTGCCTTGGGTGGCACTCATCGAATCACTCCTAGGGCTCAGGGAATCCCCTTTAGGGAGAGCTTAATCAGGGGAGGGAAGGGTCAGATCGAGACAGGGTTGCCGAGGGTTGTCAAGTGATCGGCCGACATCGGCAAGCGGGTTGGCTCCCATACGATGCGTTGAAATATCTTGATTCAGGTTGGCTGTACCGATTGCCGCCGCATCGAACCCTGCTCTGGCACCCATGGGGGGCCTGCAAGCCGTGGGCGGAGAGGGTCCCATCTCCCTGTTGCTACTGCTCCTCTCCATCGCGGTCGTCACCGTCAGTTTCGATCGCGCTCGCTACTGGCTGCAATGGTGGCGCCAGCGTCGCCTGCGCCAGAACCGCTGGGAGCAGACCGCCGCAGCCGGTGCCGATGCGATCGAAAGCCAGCTGCTGGAGTGGAACTCCCAGATGGCTTTCGGCGAGCCCCTGCTCCAGGCCGCTGGAGTGATCGGTCCCCTGCTCGGCCTGATCGGAACCGTGATCGGCCTGATGCGGGTCTTGGCCAGCCTCGGCCCCCAGCTGGTGCTGCCAGCGGGCGCCAATCTGACCAACTACGGCCAGGTGTTGTTGAGTACCGCCCTCGGTTTGACCATCAGTCTGATCGCCACGAGCAGCCTGTTCGCCAACCAGGGCATCCGGCACTGGCAAGGGGAGGTGTTGCGCCGTCGCCTGCGCCTGCGGGCCCAGCCAACGCAGCCATGAGCTACGCCGTGCCTTCGTTAGTGGCTCTCACCCTGCTGGTCTGTGCTGCGGTGGCGTCGCTGCCGGTCGTGGTGACGCGGACGATTCCGAAATCCCAGCCCCCCCTCGCAGAACAGCCCGTCGGCAGTCCCCACTGGATCGTTGAGGCTCCCGACGACCATTGGTTCGTCGATGGCGATTCCATCAGCCGCTTGGACCTCGCCAATCGCCTGAGCCAGGACGGTGAACAGGGGTTGCAACACTTTCTCCCCTCCGCTTCCCTCTCCATGGGCCAAGTGAAGCGGTCCCTGCAATGGCTGCGCAGTCTCTCTCCCCATCCCGTTGTGCTCGATCTCCCTGACGGGGGGCCGTCCTGATGAGATCGGCCCTCTGGCTTGATTCCATCGCCTTGGGGTTGGTCTCCGTTGCCCTCTGTGCCACCTGCCTGGCCCTGGTGGTGATCCCCCAGAGGTTGGCCCAACGGCCGGCCGCGGAAGGCGTGATCGCTCTCCATCTCGATGCCCAGGGTCAACTGCGGGTCTGGAATCAACCGATTCGCCCCCAGGATCTGGGTCCCCTGCTGACTCGGGCGAAGGCCCCTGCCCCCCTGCCATCCGGCCCCGTACTGCGCTTGATTCCCGACGCCGGCGTCCCCTGGGGTGTGGTCCAACAACTCGTCTCCCGTCTGGAAAAGAACGGACTGGAGCTGGAGCTGCAATTGCCATGACCCGTCCCCGCCCCCCGATCCCATTCCAAGCCTTGAAGCCCCTCGGTCGTGGCTTGCCTGCCGCCGCCCCCCTGGGGTTGGCCCTGGCGGCCGCCCTGGTGGCCCATGGCCTGCTGTTGGCGCCCAGCACCTGGCGCCGCAGTCCGGCCAAGACCCAGGTGCTCACGGCCGTGGACACCACCCCGGAACTGCTGCGGTTTAGTCGCCGCATGCCCCAGGAGGTGGCAGCCACCACCATTCCGCTGCCACCGATGACAACCCTGCCGCCGCCCCCACCCAACTTGCTGGAACCCCTACCCAACAAGGACGGCAAGGATGCCGGCCCCACCAAGCCCAGTGCCAACGCCACGGCAAAGGCAGGGGCAAAACAACCCGGGACCAAGGGCCTCACCATCCACCTGCTTAAGCCTTCCCAAGACACCTCCCCAGGGGCCCATGGGGCCAAAGCTCCGTCCCTGGCCCTGGCCAAAGCGGCTGGCACCAAAGCCCATCCGCTGCCTGGGCCAGCGGCCAAGGGGCCAGGGACAAATAGCGGCACCAAGGGTCCAAAGACGGCCCCAATCGCCGGCCCCACGGCAGAGGGGTCCCGAACCCCGCCCCTCGCGTTGGCCCTAAGTCCCCTGCGCCTTTCCCCCTCGCCGCCTGCGGAAGCCCTGCAACGCTGGCGCGACCTGCGCACCAGCGTCGATGCCGGACCCCCAGCCGCCGGTGCTTCGGGACCGGCCAACGAGCCGCTCAAGGCCAGCGAAGCCGAGTCCTATCTGCGGCTTTGGGACCAGGGGGCCCCGACTCCATTCGCGGCCGGCACGGATAAGGCCCTCAGCGAGGGTGTGCAGGCCCGCCGTCTGCCCCTGGCTGCGGCCCGGGCCCTAGGGCTGGATCCGGGCCAGCAGCAGTGGCTCAAGAACGCCGATCAGACCCTGCTGGTCTGGATTGATGGCCCCAACCTCTGGTTGCTCAAAGGCCCGAGCAGCCCTGAGGCGCCAGGCCGTTGAACAACCGCTGCAAGGCCCCAGCACCACGGCGCCCCCATGGTTTCGAACCAGGCAGGCCATCAAGGCGTCCTGGCTCGACGGGGGTGGGTTCAGCGGGCGACGGGCAGGAGCAGTTCGATTAAGGCTCCACCCTCGGGATGGTTGTCCGCTTGGACCCGCCCGCCATGGGTGAGGGCGATTTGCTGGACGATCGAAAGCCCCAGGCCACTGCCCGTGCGCCGACTGCGCATGCGGGAGGGGGCGCCCCGGTAGAAACGCTCGAACATGTGCCCCAGATCGGCCTCACTGAACCCCGGGCCCCGATCCTGAACCTCTAACCGGCACCAGTGGCGGCCCCGGCCGAGGCGGACTTCCACCGTGCCGCCATCGGGGCTGTAGCGAAGGGCATTGTCCAGCAGGTTGAGCAGGGCCCGATGCAGGCGGGATTCATCACCGAGGACGACGGCCGGCGCAGCCTCCAGCATCGGTTTGTGCAGGCACAGGCCGATGGACCGTTCTTCGGCCAGGGGGCGCAGCCCCGCCCACACCCGCTCCACCAAGGGGGCCAGATCCACCGGTTGCAGGGCCATGCCCTGGCCCGGAAGGCTGTTCTCCAAACGGGACAATTCGAGTAGATCCACCACAAGCGCCTGGAGGCGCCGCAGCTCCCGCTGCAGGCGCTCCACCAGCACCGCATTGCCACTGGTCACCTGGGCGGAAAGGCTGTCGCCCACCAGCAGCAGGGCCGTCAGGGGGGTACGCAGTTCATGGGCCACATCACTGACCCAGCGCTCCTGTTGGTCGAGTTGGGCTTCGATCGAACGGCGACTCTGCAGTTGCACCCCCACCCAGCCGCCATCACCAGGCAGGGCAATGGCCTCCAACTCTTCACCCCCCAGCTCCCATTCGAGTCGCTGGGGGCGCTGGTGGCGGCGGGCGGCGTGGATGACTTCGCGCAACTGGGCATCGGCACAGATCTGCTCCAGGAAAACTGGACTGGGCAGGGCGGCACCGAGCTGCAGCAACCGTTCGGCCCTGGGATTGAGCAAGCGAACCCCATCGTCGGCGGCCACAATCAACCAGCCGCTTGGGGCCGCCTCCAGCCAGCGCAGCCATTGGCGACTGCCCTGTTCAAGGCGACCGGCTGGACGTTGGCGAGATCGGGCCAGGCTCCAGCCGAGGAGCAGGCCCAGGGCAAGGGCCAACGGCAACAGCAGGGCTAGCACCACTCAGCCAAAGCGATAGCCGAAGCCGCGCACGGTCAACAGGTGTTCGGGAGTGGAGGGATTGGTTTCCAGTTTTTCGCGCAGCCAACGAATATGGACGTCGACAGTTTTGCTATCACCGAAATAATCGAACCCCCAGATCTGCTCTAACAACTTGTCGCGACTCCAGACCCGACGCGGATTCTGCATAAACAGCTCCAGCAACCGGTATTCCTTGGGTGAGAGGTTCACTTCGTGACCATCCCGCGTCACGCGGCACTCATCGGTGAACAGACGCAGATTGGCATGCTCCAGGACCCGTCCCTGACTGAAACCACCGTTGCTGCGGCGTAGCAGGGCCCGACAGCGGGCCACCAGTTCGCGCATGCCGAAGGGTTTAACCAGGTAGTCATCGGCGCCCACCTCCAGGCCCAGGACCCGGTCGCGCTCCGTGTCACGGGCACTGACCACCAGGATGGGGATGCTGTTTTCGCTCTGACGGATCTGACGGCAGAGATCCAGCCCATCCAGGCCCGGCAGCATCAGATCAAGCACCACCAGGGAGAAGGGGGACCGCTCGGCCGCCTTCTGCACCAGGGTGAGGGCTTCGCGGCCATTGCCGCAGGCGGTTACCTCGTATCCCTCCAGAATCAGGGCTTCGCGAATCGTGTCGCGAATCGTGTCGTCGTCCTCGACGACCAGCAGGGAGGCGGGCATGCCGCCATTGTGCTCTAGAGGGATGGGGGCATTGATGGGCACGGAGGTCAGGAACGGGGCA
>JAPLIF010000235.1 GCA_026389255.1 Cyanobacteriota bacterium | reverse complement strand
GGTGGTTTTGAGGGCGGTCTTGGTTTTGCTGGTACTGGCTTTCGCCGCCGTTTTTGGGGCGGCCTTCTTAGTGCCGCTGGCTTTGGTCGCGGCCTTGGTGGCTGCCCCGGTCGCGGCCTTGGTTGCGGCCCCGGTTGTGGCCTTGGTTGCTGCCCCGGAAGTGGCCTTGGTTGCGCCCTTGGTCGCTGTCCCGGCCGTGACCTTGGCCTTGGTCTTCTCGGTGATCAGCTCCAGGACCTCCAAGGGGGAAGTCTCACCCAGCAATTCCGTCGTCAGGGTTTCGCTGGCAACGGCGACGGTGGAATCAACCTTGGCGGCTACGGGGGTCATGGAATCTCAGAGGGAAAGACAACCTGGGCAGAGCGGGAACCTTCGCTGCCGATGGCGATCGCTGCAAAACGATCGGAAGCGACGCAGGCTTACGGGGTTGGGGGATGATGGTGGAGAAGCCAGGGATCCGATGGACAAGCGGATCCCCCGTTGTGGGGGCTATGGGGTCGGCCATGAAGTCAGGGGGGAAAGGCGATCCGGTGGCGTTGACGAGGCAACGCTTGAAATCCGGCTTCAGGGCCCCGTTGAACTTCTCCATGGACGGAACTCTGCCTGGTTCCGACGGCAGTCTGGAGGACTACCCAACGAGAACATTCTAGGAATGGCGTGAGAGGTTTGCAAGATTGGGACGGCCTGCTTTGAGCGCACCAGCGGTGGTCCCCTCGGCGCCGACCTGGGTTGAGGTCTGGCTGGAGGCCGGCAGGGAGGGACGAATCTTTACCTATGCCAACCCCAAGGAGTGGCCCCTTCGTCTTGGGGACCTGGTGCTGGTGCGGCTCCAGGGAAGGCGCCACTCCGGTCTGGTCGTTGGATTTCCCCCATCCCTCAGCGACGATCTGGGGGAGAGGGCCCTGCGGCCCATCGAAGCGGTGTTGCAATCCGCCGCCATCGATCCAGGTTGGCAGGACCTGGTGGCGGAGGTCGCCCAGGCCACCCACACCAGTCTTTTTCGCACATTACGAAGTGTGTTGCCCCCGGGATGGCTCGGCCAGCGCTCCGCAACGCGCCAGGATCCAGGGACGGCGGCGCGGCAGGTGCTGGCGGTGCGACTGACCGAGGCTGCAGACCCCACGGCGGAGGCCCTGGCCGCCCTGCCGGAGCGCCAGGGGCAGGTGCTGGCCCATCTGGCCACCCTGACGGAGCCAGTGGCCCAGAAGGATCTGCTGGCTGCCCTCGGATGCAGCGCCAGTGTGTTGTCGGCCCTGGAGCGCCGGGGGCTGATCGAGCGGCAGCGGCTGAGCCGGCCCGCTGCCATGGCGGCCGGGCCGGCAGCAACCGGGCCCGGCGCTGGACCGCAGGAGTCGCCCCCCTCCCTCAGCCCCGCCCAGGACGAAGCCGTTGCACGCATCAGCGCTGGGACGGGGCTGGCTGAGTTCCTGCTCTGGGGGGTGACCGGATCGGGCAAGACGGAGGTGTATCTCCAGGCTGCCGCCCGCCAGCTGCAGGCCGGACGCAGCGTGCTGCTGCTCGCCCCCGAGATCGGCCTGATCCCCCAGCTTTTGGATCGCTGCCGCCGCCGCTTTGGAACCCAGGTGCTCGAGTACCACAGCGGCATGGGCGAGCGGGAGCGGGTGGCGGTTTGGCGGGTCTGCCTGGAGTGCGCCGGGCGGAAGCCCCTGGTCGTGGTGGGGACCCGCTCCGCAGTGTTTCTGCCCCTGGGTGCCCTGGGGTTGATCGTGCTGGATGAGGAGCATGACAGCTCCTATAAGCAGGAGAGTCCGATGCCCTGCTACCACGCCAGGGATGTGGCCCGCCTGCGGGCCCGTCGCTCGGGGGCCCGGCTCGTGCTGGG
>JAPLIF010000206.1 GCA_026389255.1 Cyanobacteriota bacterium | reverse complement strand
GAGAAGGGCAACCTGGCCGAAGGCGTGCCCATCAACGAGCCGAGCGGAGGCACCCTTCAGGTGGTGTTCTGTCGCAATGAAACCCTCAGCCAATTGCCTCCAGAACTCAAGGGCGGCAGCGGCGATAACAACATCCTGGCGGTTGCCCTTGAACAGCGTCTCCATCAGGTGGTAGGGAGACAACCGCCGGTGGTCCTGATCACGAAGGACACCAACCTGCGCATCAAGGCCGATGCGGTGGGCTTGATCGCCCAGGACTACAACACCGACAAAGTCGATATCGCCGACCTCTATCCGGGCTGCTGCGAGATCTGGACCAACGCTGAACAAATGGACCGGGTCAAAGGGATTGGCGGATTGGCCCTGGCCGCTCTCGGATCCGACGGTGGCCCCCTCCAGGCCAACGAAGGGGTGACCCTGGTGGATCGCAACCAGCCCAGCCACACGTTATTGGTCCGCTACCACGCACCGACAGCGGCCCTGTTGCCCCTGCAGCGGGCCGGCAAGGCCCGCATCGGCCGCATCCAAGCCCGCAACCGCGAACAGACCTTCGCCCTTGACCTGCTGCTGGACCCCGACGTGCCCCTCGTCACCCTGGTGGGCATGGCCGGCACCGGCAAAACGTTGCTGGCCCTGGCAGCGGGATTGAACCAGGTGGCCGATGAACGCCTTTATGACCGTCTGTTGGTGACGCGACCGGTGATTCCCATGATGGGCCCCTGGATGCAACCCATCATTGACAATCTCGATTATCTGCTGGGCGCTGACGAACCTTCTGGCTCCAGGTCCAATCAACGACCACCCCGCAATAGCTGGGCTGATCTCAAGGGCATGGGCCTCCTCGAAGTGGAGGCAATTAGTTATATTCGAGGTCGTTCAATTCCCCGTCAGTACATGGTGGTCGATGAGGCTCAAAATCTTACCCCCCACGAGATCAAAACCATCGTGACCCGCGTTGGCGAAGGCACCAAAATTGTGGTGACAGGCGATCCCTACCAAATCGACAATCCCTACGTCGATGCCGAGAGCAATGGCCTCACCTGGTTGGTTGAACGCTTCAAAGGCCAAACCCTGGCTGGCCACGTCTCGCTGATGCGCGGCGAACGCTCGCCCCTGGCGGAACTGGCCGCCAAGCTGCTCTGACCAACGCGGCCCGGGCCAGCCATGGCATGCTTTCCTGCGAAGCAAGTTATTTCGGTGATGGGCCCCCGCCGGTTAGCACCCCTATGGCAGCGGCCAAGGGCCTGGACACCCTCCCTGGGCCTGCTCCTTGTCCTGGGTCAAGCCATGGGCGGCAGCACCCTGGCAGCCCAGGCGCCCCAGGCCCCCGTTGCCAGCGCCGCTAAGGCCTACACCCAAAAGGACACCCGCGATCTGGTGGCCCTTGTCGAAGCGGCCGCCGAGCAAGTCAGGCTGCATGGTTCGGACGCATTCGCCGGCTTCCGGGTCAGGGGAAGCCGCTGGTTCCAAGACGATCGCTATGTTTTTGTCCTGGCGGCCGATGGCAACAGTGTCGTCTACCCGCCCGATCCCGAGAGCGAAGGCCTCAGCTTTCTCGGCTTCCAGGACCTCGGCGGCAAGCCCTTCGGACGCCAATTCCTGGAGGTGGCCAACAGCCCGGAGGCAAGGGGCTGGGTCCACTATCAATGGCGTAAACCCAACCGCTCCGACCGCCGACCGGTCTGGAAATCCACCTATCTGATCGCTGTCACCGCACCATCGGGCCAGCGTTATCTGGTGTTGTCGGGTCTTTACGAACCCCAGATTGAGAGGGCCTTCATTGTGCAGCAGGTAGATTCGGCGGCACGCCTGCTGCAGCACCAGGGCCGCTCCGCCTTCGCCACCCTGCGGGATCGCCGTGGACCCTACTTTTTTCATGACACCTATGTCTTTGTGGACACATCGGCTGGAGTGGAAGTCCTGAACCCCGCCTTTGCCGAAGTCGAAGGCCGCAACATCCTGCAACTCAAGGATAAAAATGGTAAAGCCATGGTCAGGGATTACATCAACCTGGCCATGCAGCAGGGCTCTGGCTGGGTGGAGTATTACTGGCCCCGGCCCGACGCTTCCAAGTTGCCGGAACAC
>JAPLIF010000252.1 GCA_026389255.1 Cyanobacteriota bacterium | reverse complement strand
GGGCGCCGGTCTGCCGAGGGCCTGCTGAAGCGTTCTGGACCGGGGCGATCGAAGCGGGGACGATCGCCGCCAGGCCGCTCGCCCCAGGTTCTTTCGCTGCGGGGGCGGTCAAAATTGGATCGATCTCCCCAACTTCGCTCGGGGCCGGAGCGCGACGAACCGGAGCGCGGCGGGCCGGATCGGGGCGGACCAGAGCGGTCGAACCCAGGGCGTTTGCCCTGGAAGGAGCGGCCTTCGCCGGATTGGCCTTGATTGGGCTTGCGATCGTAGGGCTTTCCTTCGAAACTCTTGCCCTCATAGGGTTTCCCCTCGTAGGGCCTGCCTTCGGAGGACCGTCGTTCAAAGGGGGGGCGATCACCGGCGCCCTCGGGGCGGCGGCCGGCCCCCCAGCGGGGCGGCGGACCTGAGGAGGACGAAGGAAAGCGCCGGCCTCCTCCCCCGCCCTCGGGGCGGCCGCCGGGGCGCCGTTGGAAACGGTTGTCGGAGCGGCGATCTGGAGGCTGGCTCATGGGTTAAGGAGGCGAGGGGGAAGGGTCGGTCTTATCGAGGTGGTCCAGCAACTCGGCCAGCCGCTGGGGATTCCGAAGAAAGAGCCATCCCAGCATCGTCTCAAATCCCGTGGCCTGCCCGTACGTGGCGGCCGAACAACCCCGGCAGGAGCCCCGGGCCCGATTCCGTCCCCGTCGGACTAGATCGCGTTCGTTGATATGCAGGAGGGGATCGAGTTGTTGCAGCGCCAGAGCCTGGGCTTCGGCCTTCACCTTGGCGACCACGGCACGGTGCAGATCGTCGCTGCGCCCGGCTCGCTGACAGTGGCGCAGCCGTTGGTGCAGTTCCCATACCGCATCCCCCAACCAGGCCAGTTGGAGCACACCGAGGTTGTCGTCCGCCGTGGAGGCGGGCAGATGGATCAGCCAGGAGAGATTGGGCTGTCCGCCCGATTCAGGCGGCGCCAAATTGGGCAAGGGCGGCTTCGAGGGAGGGCTGAAGATTTAAGAAGGCTTCGAGTCGGACCAGCTTGACGGTTTGCACCACTCTGGCATTGCCGATCACGGCGAATGCGCTGCCGCTCTCCTTACAGTTTTTGACGAGTTGCACGAGCGCCCCCAAGCCTGAGGAATCGATGAAATCGATGCGGCTCAGGTCAATGATGAGAGGAAGGGAGACTTTTTGCATGTGTTCGGCGATGAAGTCGCTGAACTGCTTGTCCGAATAGGCATCTAGCTGACCCGTAAAGCCAAAGATAAGGGTTTGGTCAGTTTTTTCGCAGCCCCCCCTCAGGGACACGGTCAAACGCTGCAGTTCAGTGATGGGTCCAGTTCCCCAGGCAGTAACGGCGAAAGTGTAGGCATGCCCCGCCGGACCCGCAGAAAGTTCTTGGATTGGATCCGCAAGGGTCAGGAGCACGGGCCCTGGACTACTTCAGCGGCGCTCGGCCATGCTACGGTCCGATCATTAAGATTGTGGTGGGTGATCCGTACCTGTCCTGCCGGTAAGGAGTCGGCCGCCAGGGCAAATCCGTGGTTCTGGCTGGTGATCTCCACCTGGCCCGGGCTGCCACAGGGGTGGTTGAGACCCCGGTGGCCGTAATCCAGTTTGAACGTGTGACCGCCCAAGGCCAGGCCCAGGATCTGGTGGCCGAGGCAGATGCCGAACAGGGGAAGATCGCGCTGGTTGAGCAGTTGGCGGGCCAGGGCGATGCCTTCGGTCACCGCCGCCGGGTCGCCCGGTCCATTGGAGAGAAACACCCCCTCAGGTTGGTGCTGGAGCACCTCTTCGAGGCTGGCGTTGGCGGGAACCACCGTGACCTCGCAGCCGTGGGCCACCAGCCGTTCGAGAATGGCCCGCTTGATGCCGAAATCCACTGCCACGACCCGGTAGGGCCGCCCAGGCTGGGCCTGGAGTCGCTGGTCGAATTCCGCGTCACAGAGCTTGGACCAGCCGTAGGACTCCCGGGTGCTGACCGCGGCCGCCAGATTCAGGCCATCCATTGAGGGGGCCGAGCGCACCCGCTCCAGCAACACCGAGGGGCTCAGTCCCTCACTGCTGATGGCGCCGTTGATCGAGCCACCCTCGCGCAGGTGCCGGACCAGGGCGCGGGTATCGACGTCACGGATGCCCACCACTCCATGGCGCCGTAACCAGCGCTCCAGGTCTTCTGAGGCCCGCCAGTTGCTGGCCACCGCTGAAAGGCGGCGGGTGATCAGGCCTCTGACATGGGGTCGGTTGGCTTCCTGGTCCTGGGGATTGACCCCGGTGTTTCCCAGTTCGGGATAGGTGAAGGTGACCAGTTGGCCTTCGTAACTGGGGTCGGTCATGACCTCCTGGTAGCCGGTCATGCCGGTGTTGAAGACCACTTCACCGATGGCGGTGCCGCGGGCGCCGCAGGCCAGACCGCGCAGCACGGTTCCATCGGCAAGGACCAGCAGGGCGCCAGGGGCGACTTCGTTGGCAGTGCCGATGCTGGGGCTGGGCCCAGGGGTGGGGGAGGGCGCTGGGGTGGTGGCGGCGTCGGACACCTGGGACGGCTCAGTTGGAGCGATCATCCCGCACCTGTCTGCCCATCCTGTTGGGCGGCATTCGGCTGGCTGGGGTCCATGGCCGTCGGCGCCTGGAGGACCGAGCGGAGCTGCTGGAGCTTGGCCCAGGGACGCCCCTGGGCCAGGGCCTCAAGGGCCAGGGGAACCCCGGCGGCGGGGGAGGCGGCCAAGCCCGCAGCCCAAAGCACTAGAGCGGTGTTGAGGGCGACGACGTCGCGATGGGCTGCCTGACCCTGGCCCCGCAACACGGCCTCCAGGAGCGCCGCGTTGGTGGCCAGATCACCGCCGGCGAGGGCCTCGAGGGGGGCGGGAGCCAGC
>JAPLIF010000146.1 GCA_026389255.1 Cyanobacteriota bacterium | reverse complement strand
GTCACCCACGAACAGGAGGTGGGAGCAAGGGCCCAACGCATCATCCACTTTCGCGACGGGCGGATCGCCAACTGACTGGCCGCGGGCGCTTCTGCCCCATCCCTTGGCCGGCCGGCCCTTGATCTCAACCTGGGGGGGCCTTGCTGGCTCCCACCGACGGCGTGGCCACCATGGGGCGAGGGACCAAGGGAGTGTCGATGGGGGGATTGGAAGCGAACCGGGGGCGCTCAAGTGTTTGCAGGAGTTCGCCCATCAGCAGGGCCACCGCATCGCCTGCGGGTGCAACGGAACCCGGGGAACTGTTGTCGGATGGGAGACCACCGGAAATTCCCGGCAGCGCCAGGCCCGGTAAACGGGCCAGCAAGGGGGATCCACCGGGGTCGAGATCACCAGGATCAATGGCCACCCAGCCCCCATCCTGGGGAATCCGCATTTCAAAGTGAAGATGGGGCCCCGTACTTAAGCCCGTACTACCCACCCGACCAATCACTTCCCCCTGGCCCACCCGCGCCCCCTCCTTGACGTAAAGCTCGGAAAGGTGACCGTAAAGGGTGCGACGGTGGACGCCGCCATGCTCGATTTCGATCGCCAGGCCATAGCCCCCGGCTGGCCCACTGCTGACCACCGTGCCAGCCAGGGCGGCCACCACCGGGGTGCCTTCGGGGGCGGCCAGATCGCGGCCACTGTGCATGATCCAGCTGCCCAGCAACGGATGCAGGCGCCAACCATAATTACTGGTGGTGACCGCGGAGCCAATCAAGGGAAACAGGGGCCGGACATTGCCATTGCCCCCGATCGGGCCCGGCCTAGGGGTGACCCGAAAGACATCGGTGAGTCGGAAGTTACCCCCTGAACCCGAGAGCAAGGCCGAGACCGGCACGGAAATCGGTGGCAAGGGCGCCGCCTCGACCGCCGAACGGGGGGCCCCTTCGCCGCCATCACCGCGGTAGCCCCCGGGCTGGGATCCCCCCTGGAAAGCCGGCGAGCCGCTGTCCCGGGGTCTGAATTGAACGGCAGCCCGACCGCCACACTCACGGGCGCTGAAGGCTCCGCTGCTGCAGCCCTCGTCCCGGACCGAGGGGGTGAGGGGCCGCGCCAGGCCATCGTGGACCCGGATCTGGACTTCGCGGGGGGTGATGACCCGATCGCGCACCAAGGCATCCAGACTGCGATCGAACCGGCGGGGAGCCTCGGGCGGCCAATCCTGCGGCCTGGCACGCATCGGTTCCGGCGCCCGGACCGATTCCGGCGCCGGCTGCACTGGGGCCTGCCTCGCCGGAATCGCCGCCGCAGGCAGCGCCCCCGCCCCGGAGGCCGGCGCCAAGGGTTCAGGGGCGGCGCCCTGGGAAGAGGGCACCGATACCGGCGCCTCCAGAGAGCCAGGCGGAACAATCGTGTCCTGCTGGGCCTGCACCAAAGGGATGCTGGCCAAGGGCACAAGCCCCAGGGTGGTCAGGGCCAGCAACAGATGGGAAGACCTGGGAGCCATGGGGCAGGTGGGAACAGGCATTCGTAAGGAGTCGGGTCAATCTAGGGGCCCGCCCCTGGGGGAGGCCCTCCCCTGGGGGGATGGGGGATAGGGCCCCCATCAAAACGCCGATGCCACACCCGAATCCTTCCCTGGCGGCCCAGCACCACCCCCCCATCACGGTGCAGCCCGAGGGGGTGCCAGGCCTCCCCTTCCAGCTGGACCGCCTGGGTTGGCCACCAGAGCCGCTGCTCTGCCAGCACCCTCACCGCCTCGGGACGGTCCGCCCAGGCCATGGCCCAATCGAGGGCCCGCAGCACCCGGGCGCTGAGGCGCCAGGGGCAAGCCTGGTGGCGGCCCGCCGCCAGCGCCACATTGGTGGCCCCGCTGGGGATGGGGTTGCGGGCGTTCAACCCCACCCCCACCCGGGCCCAGCGCACCTGATGGCCCTGGAGTCTTTGGCCTGGCAGCACCCCGGCCAGCTTGGCCATGCCCCCCCCGGGTCCAGGCACATACAAGTCATTGGGCCACTTGATGCGCACGGGGAGACCCAGATCCTCCAATTCCAAAGCCAACCCGACCGCCACCGCCAGACCCACGGAGGCGGCCCCCAGGGGCTCTGGGGGCCAGGGCAGGGCCGCACTGAGCCAGACGCCCCCGGGCGGGGAACTCCAGATCCGTCCCCGTTGCCCCCGACCAAAGCGTTGCTGGCGGGCGAGCACGGCCAGGGGCGCCCGCAACCGAGGCCCTTGCGCGCAAGGTGCTTGGGTCAACCAGTCGTCCAGCAGGCGTTCGGTGGTGGCACAAACCAGCACGTAACGCAGCTGCCAGGCCCGTCCAGCCTCAGTCGGCCCGGGCCCAGGCCCCAGGGCCCTGCGGGCCGCACCGAGGCGTCCGATCACAGCTGGTCCAACCAGGCTCCAATGCGGGCGGCGGCGGCCTCCAGTTCGGGCAGGGGATGGACCAACGCCAACCGCAACCAACCCTCCCCCCCCGGGCCAAAACCATTGCCAGGGGTGAGGCAGACCCCTGTCGCCTCCAACAGGGCGGCGCAGAAACCCTCGGAATCCAACCCCCGCTCCCTGGCCACCGGCGGCAGCTCCAACCAGAGATAGAGGGCCATCGACGGTTGGCTGACGGTCCAACCGGCAGCCGCCAGGGCCTGCACCATGCCATCGCGCCGCTGCCGGTACACCTCACACAGCTGCTGGGGCCAATGGGGCGCCTGCTCCAAGGCCGCAATCGCCCCGGCCTGCAGGGCCAGGGACTGGTTGAAATCAACCACGGATTTCAGCTGGCGCAGGCCGGCGATCAGGGGCGCAGCCCCGATGGCGAAGGCCAGGCGATACCCCCCAAGACACCAGCTCTTAGAGAAGGAAAAAAATTCAATGCCCTGGCGCCGCCAATCCGGGTGGCGTAACAGGGCCGGCGCCTCCCCCTCCAGGGCGAGGTCGACGTAGGGGTTGTCGTGGGCCAGCACGAGGTCATGGTCGATGGCGCGGGCCATGGCGCCATCCAGCCAGCTCTGGTCACCGGTGGTAGCCGTGGGGTTGTGGGGAAAGCCCAGCACCATCAGTTTCAACTGGTCCCAGACGCTGGCTGGCCATTGGCCAAAATCGGGGCGCCAGCCCTGATCGGCTCGCAGGGGTATCAGGGTGGGGCGCACCGAGGCCAACACCAGGCCGCCCCGATGGGAGGGATAACAGGGATCGAGCAGCAAGGCCCCGTCGCCCGGATCGGTCACCACGAGGGGCAGATGGGCCGTGGCCTCCTGGGAACCCACCAGCAGCAGGACCTCGGTCTCGGGATCGACCGTGATCCCGAAGCGACGCTGGGCCCAGGCCGCCACCGCCTCGCGAAACGGCAAGGTGGCGCCATGCAGGCAGTAGGAGGCACTGGAAGGGTGGTAGAGGCTTTGGGCCATCGCCTCAATGGCCGCCGGCGGGGGCGGCAGATCGGTGGAACCCAGGGAAAGATCCAGCAGCGCAGGGCGGCCGTTCATGCCCCCCAGCGCCCCACCAAGGCCCTGGCGATAGGCCAACTTGCGGGCGTCATTGCGGCTGAACACACCGCTGCCCAACTGGGCCACCCGCTCAGAGATGGGCACATCAAGGGAGCCATCAAACGGCAGGGTCCACACCAGGAAGCCCAGACATCCACCAAAACGGGCAACGGAGATTCGAGAACCTCCTGGGCAAAAGAAGAATCCGTGACATCCAGCACCGCGGCGCTGGTTGGATCGGTGGCCAAGGGCCCTATTGCGGTGTCACTGGATTGTATGGAGAAGGGGGACCCCTTCGGGAGGCCCGCCAGGCCAGCCCCCCTGCCAAGGAACTCAGAGCTTGTCGATGGACTTCTTCAGTTCTTCGAGCTCGGCGTTCACTTCCTGCTGCTGCACGGGTTGCAACTGCGGAACAGGGCCGTTGGGGGCAGGTAATTGAATCGGATGGGCGCCCCCTTCCAGTCGGGTTTTGAGGGCGGCCAGCTCGTCGTCGACGTCATTGCCTCCCTCCAGACTGGCGAACTGACTTTCGAGATCGGCGCCAGCCAGTTCGGCAGCGGCCTGGCTGCGGGCCTCAAGAACCTGGACCTTCTCCTCCATCTGCTCGAAGGCGGCCATCGAGGAGTTGGTGCCGAGGTTGCTGACGGCGCTCTGCAGCTGCTCCTGGGCCTGGGCTGCCTGGGCGCGGGCCTTGAGCATGTCCTTTTTGGTCTTGGCCTCGGCGATCTTGGCCTCAAGGGCCGTCAGACTCCTCTTCAGGGTGTCGACCTGGCCAGCCTGGCTATTGATCTGGTTATTGAGGGCTGTGAAGGTTTCCTGGTAAGTCTTGCGACGGGCCAGGGCCTCGCGGGCCAGGTCCTCTTCGCCTTTCTTGAGGGCCAGTTCGGCCCTTTCGTACCAGGTTTTTGACTGACTTTCGGCTTGCTCAGCCTGATTTTGGATCCGCTTCTGGCTGGCGATTGCCGTGGCGACGGCCTGGCGCAGTTTGACCAGATCAGCCTGCATGTCGGCCACGGACTGGTCCAAAATCAAGCCCGGATCTTCGGCCTTACTGACCAGATCATTGAGGTTGGCGCGAAGCAGTCGGCTGAGCCTGTCGAAAAAGCCCATGGTTTGGCATAAGGGGGCAGGGCCTGAACCTTAGCGATGAATCGCCCATTCCCCACTGCCAAGGGTGGAGTGAAACCACGCTTGCGCCCGTTAGATCTGGCTATGGATGGGCCCGTGCCTGGTCAAAGTCCTGGCGGGGGACCTGGGTTCGCCCTACGGTCCGTTCCATGGCCAAAACTTCCAGGCGTTCCGTCCC
>JAPLIF010000013.1 GCA_026389255.1 Cyanobacteriota bacterium | reverse complement strand
CCATTCCCTGGCGGCGGCGCGGTTGATGGCGTTGATCGAGCAGCGCTTGGCGATGGCCTTGCCCATCGTCACGATCTTCCATGCCCCTCAGATCGCTCTGATGGCCCGGCTGATGGAGGATGCCAATGCCACCACAGCGGTTGGGGATCGCTGCCTGGTGCCCCTCCAGCCCCATGGCGAGGCCGCCCCCCTTTTTGTGATTCATGGTGTTGCGGGCGATGTCTTTTGCTACACCGATTTCGCCCGTGACCTGGCTCCCCACCGGCCGGTGTATGGGCTGCAGGCAATGGGGATCGACGGAACCTCCGAGCGCCACAGGAGTGCAGTGGAGGCGATGGCGGAGCACTACGCCAATCTGATTGACCAACACTGGCCCGCAGGAGTGGTGCACCTGCTGGGTCAATCAGCAGGGGGTTGGTATGCGTGGGCCGTGGCTACCGAGTTGCTGCGGCGGGGCCGCAGCCTCGGCATGGTGGCGATCCTTGACAGTGGACCAACGGCGGCGATCTCCAGACGGCTACGGGGATCGTTGCTGCTGCGCCGCAGCGTCCGGCGCGTTCCCGTGTATGCCCACCAGCTCAGGCATAGCAAGCGGCCCCGCAATCTCTTGGGGTTCCTGAGGGAGCGCCGTCGGAAATTGGCCTCCCAGCTGATCCGGTTCGCGTCGGACGCCTCGAGCTTGCCGGTGGAGGCCCTACAGCCCTCGGAGGTTGAAGAAAGTGGGCTGGATTATTTCGATCTCCTGCATCGGCGTTACCGGCCCAAGCCCCAGCCGCTGAGGGTCTATCTGTTGACCTCCAGGCACGATCCCCATCTGAAACAGCGCCTGTGGCGCGCCATGGCCTGCAGGGGCGTGGTCGTTCGCCAGTTGTTTGAAGAGCATCACCACTTCCATACCGCTTCTCACGCCGATCAGCTGGCCGCCGCCATCGCTGAAATCCTGGAACAGGTCGGGGATGGGGATTCGGGCCCGCAGCTGGGGCATGGGGTGGGGCTACCTGGCCGCTCCAGCCTCTGATCCATCGGTCCGGGGGGTGGGTTGCGCCCATCGTCATGCCAAGGCGATCGCGGAAACGGTCTGAAATCTCCCGGTTCGCGTCGGTCCGATCGTTCATTGGCTTCGTTTAGGAAGGAGCGATGACCAGCCCCTTCACCCACCAGAGCGTCCTGGCCGCCGAGGTGGTGCAGGCTTTCGCCGGCTATCCCCCGGGTGATCCCGGTGAGGCCCCCCCCCTCCTGATCGACTGCACCCTCGGCGGCGGCGGCCACAGCGCCCTGCTGCTGGAGGCGCATCCCGACTGGCACCTGATCGGCCTCGACCAGGACCCCACCGCCCGGGCGGCGGCGGCCGAGCGGCTGGCTCCGTTTGACGGCCGGGTGCGGATCGAGGCCGCCAACTTCGGCGCCTGGATGCCGCCGGCGGACCGGCGCGCCGTGGCGGTGCTGGCGGATCTGGGCGTGAGTAGCCCCCAGCTGGATCGGGCCGAGCGGGGCTTCAGCTTCCGCGCCGACGGCCCGATCGACATGCGCATGACTCCCGAGGCGGGCGAGAGCGCCGCCGAGCTGCTCGATCGGCTGGAGGAAGGGGCCCTGGCGGACCTGTTGTTTCACTACGGCGATGAGCGCCTGTCGCGGCGGATCGCCCGGCGGCTGGTGGCCGAACGGGAGGCCAAGCCCTGGCGGCAGCGCTGCACCAGCGAGCTGGCCTATGCCGTGGCCGGTTGCTATCCGCCCAAGGCCCGCCGCGGCCGCCTCCATCCGGCCACCCGCAGCTTCCAGGCGTTGCGGATCGCCGTGAACGATGAGCTTGGGGCCCTGGAGCGCCTGCTGCAGCGGGCGCCGGATTGGCTGCTGCCTGGCGGGGTGCTGGCCCTCATCAGTTTCCATTCCCTCGAAGACCGGATGGTCAAGCAGGCCTTTCTGGCCGATGAACGGCTCGAGCGGATCACCCGGCGACCCTTGGTGGCCGATGCGGCTGAGGAGGAGGCCAATCCCCGCAGCCGCTCGGCCAAGCTGCGGCTGGCCCGCCGTTTGCCCTGACACGGCCTGTCCCCGTTGCGCCCCTAGCTGGGGCTACTGGGCTTTGCACTGAAGCCGGTGAGGTCCATGGGGCCGAACAGCTGCCGGTAGGCGGCGGTCTGGATGCAGACCACCACCGGCCAGGCGATGAACAGGCCGAGGCCGATGCCCAGGAAGGCTGCCGCCACCAGCAGCACGAAGCTCAGGAGCGCCAGGCCGGCCACCTGATCCCAATGGCGATCGACATCGCGATGGCCGGCCTGGAGGGTATCCAGGGCGTTGGGGTCGTGCAGCAGGGCCAGTTGGGGTAGGAAGAACTGGCTCACCGAGAGGTAGAGGGCGACGGCGACGGCCGCCAGCAGGGGAACCAGGGCCAGCCAGGGCTGGAGACCGCCCAGCACCACCGCCAGCAGCCCGGCCATGGCGAAGGCAAGGCCCAGGCCCCAGCTCAGCAGCAACGACGGCAGGGCCAGCCGTAGCAGCGCCCGGCCATCCCAGTGGCTGAAATCGGCGAGCTGGGGGCGGCGACCCTCCAGGGCCAGCCAGGACCCCCGGATCAGGCCGCTGGTGCCCCAGAGGTTGAGCAACAACGACAGGCCGCTGAGCAGCACGCCCTGGCACAGCACCACCAGGGCGTAGCGCAGCAGGTCGACGGATTGGCGCAGCAGCCGCGGCCAGTTGACACTGTTGAGATCGAGGCGGCAGTCGAGCACGCCTTCCTCCAAACGGCAGGGACTCCAGGCCCAGGGGGTGGCGCCCGTCAGCCAGGTGGAGGGTTTCCAGTCGAAGGGCAGGCGGGGTTGCAGCAGCAGGTGCAGGGCCAGTTCCAGGCCAAATAGCAGCAGGCCGAAGAGCAGGAAACTCCAGGGATTGCGGGCGAAGGCCCGCCAGCCGTCCCGCAGGGCCAGGCCCAGGTCAAGGCGGCGGGGGGGCAGGTTGGACATCGCCATAGGAATCGCCGGACCGTAGGGCCAAAACCTAGGCGGGGTCTAGGGCCTTGGCGGGGGTCTGGCGCAGCTCTGTCACCGCGTCGGTCACGGCGGCGAGGGCGGCAGCGATGGTGGCGTCATCGCTGCCGCGGCCGAGCCCAAAGCGAATCGAAGCGGCGGCTTGGCGGCGGCTGCGGCCCAGGGCCGCCAGCACATGGGAGGGGCTGCCCTGGCTGCAGGCGGAGCCGCTGCTCACGGCCAGCCGCTGCCGCAGGATCCGGTGCAGCCGTTGGCCATCGACGCCGCCGATGCTGACATTGAGATTGTGGGGCAGGGCATGCCGGGCACTGCCATTGCGCTGGACGTCACCGAGGGCCGCCAGCCCCTGCCAGAGGCGATCCCGCAGGGCCGCCAGGCGCCCGCTGCGTTCGGCGCGATCGGCCTCCGCCAGGGTGACGGCCACCCCCAGCCCCACTAGCAGGGGCACGGGCGAGCTGCCGGCTCGCAGGCCCCCTTCCTGGCCGCCCCCGTGCTGCTGGGGCGCCAGGGGTAGATCGGGGCGGTGCAGCAGGGCGCCGACGCCCTTGGGGCCATAGATCTTGTGGCCGCTCAGGGACAGCAGGTCGATGCCCAGCTCGCCCATGGCCAGGGGAATGTGGCCGACCGCCTGGGCGGCATCGCAGTGGAAGATCACGCCGCGGTCGCGGCAGAGGGCGCCGATGGCGGCCAGGGGTTGCAGTACGCCGATTTCATTGTTGGCCGCCATCACCGACAGCAGCAGGGTGGAGGGACCGAGGGCCGCCGCGAGCCGATCCAGGTCGATGCGGCCGTCGCCTTCCACGGGCAGGACAGTGAGCGGAAAGCCATGGCGGTGCAGCCAGGCCAGGGGGTCGAGCACGGCGCGGTGCTCGGTGGCCAGGGTGACGAGGCCCCGGCGGGGGTTGCCGCCCTCCAGGGCGACCTCGGCGACCCCCTTGAGGGCCAGGTTGTTGGCCTCGGTGGCCCCACTCGTGAACACCACGCTGGCGGCGGGCATGGCCAGGGCGGCGGCCACCTGCTCGCGGGCGATGGCGACGGCGGCGGCGGCCTCCAGGGCCGGGCGGTAGAGGCGGCTGGAGGGGTTGGCGAACTGCTGGCTCCACCAGGGGGCCATGGCCGCCAGCACGGCGGCATCGCAGGGGGTGGTGGCGTGGTGGTCGAGGTAGGCGAGCATGGAGCCATGATCCCAACTTTTCTGCCCCTGCGGCGCCCTTCGCTCCGCTGCCCCTCCCCCGGGGAGGGCCAGCGGTTGCGGATCTCCCTGCTCGCGGCCGCCCTGGGGGGCGCAGGGGTGGTGCTGGCCGTCGGGGGGGTGGCGGCCCCGGCAGCGGCGGCTGAACCCGGCGCCAGCCCGGATCGCCCGGCCGACCTGGTGATCCTGGAGGAGCGGGATACCCTGCAGGGGCACCTCAGCGTGGGGGTGTTCGGGGTGCAGAAGGATCCGAGTACTGCTGATCTCTGGCGGGTGAACCTCTGGAGCCAGTGGCCCGACCGGGTGGTGATCGCCACCGATGTGGTGCGCTGTGACACCAAGGCGCCGATGCGCATCACCGGCGATAGCCAGCATGTGATTTTGCGGTTGTTGAATCCGGGGGGGGCGATCAGCCGGGCCAACCGGCTGGATCATTTGGTGTGGTGGGCCAGCTGTTTCCCCCAGCAGGCGGGCCAGGATCCGGCGGGGCTGACTACAACGGCGCGGCAATTGGGGTTTTCGGGCCAGCTGCCCGAAAGCGAACAGGTCATTGCCACCCCCCCCCGATAGATTTAGGCGATGGCCAACATTCCCTCCGCCGGCCCCGCCGGCCTCCCCGATCCCGCCGAACCGGCGATCCCCAGCCCGCCGGTTCGGTTGCTGCTGGTGGACGACGAACCGGGCCTGCGTACGGCCGTCAAGGCCTACTTAGAAGACGAAGGCTTCCAGGTGACCACCGCCAACGACGGCGAGGAGGGCTGGACGGTGGCCCAGCAGATGCTGCCCGATGTGGTGATCACGGATGTGATGATGCCTCGCTGC
>JAPLIF010000053.1 GCA_026389255.1 Cyanobacteriota bacterium | reverse complement strand
GGCAGTGGCCTGGGAGTCGCCTGGGCAGGGGCCCCTGGCGACACCCAGACCACCCCCGCAGCGTTAAACCCCGACCAGGTGGCCAAGCTGCGGCAGCGATGCCTTGGGCTTGGGGGCTATCTGACGGTGCTGACCCAGCCCGAGGGCAGCGGCCTCAATGCCTGGGAGGACTCCCCCTCGCGCCCCCTGATCGAACGGATCAAACATCAGTTCGATGGCCTGGGCCAATTGGCTCCCGGCAGGCTGCCGGGAGTGGCCCAGATCGCAGGCCACCGTCCCAGGCCCCAGGTCTAGGAAAGGCTGGCCAGCCACTCCAGCAGGGAAGCATTGACCGGTGCGGGCACCTCGTCATGGGGGCAGTGGCCGGCCTCCAGCAACACCTCCCGGGTGGCCGGCGGTGCATGCCTAAGGAAGCTGGCGCGCCGGCCGGGGGCATTGATCCAGGGGTCCTGCAGTCCCCAGATCAGCAACAGGGGGCAGGAAAGCTGGGCGAAAAGATGGTCGAGGGGCTCGCCACTGGGGAGATCGAAGACAGTGCGAAACACCCCGAAGGCCCCCGCATCGCGGGCGGGCCCCAGGATGGACTGCACCAGCGCTTCATCCACATTGGTGCGATCGAGATAGACCCGGTTGAGGGTGCGCCGGATTGTGGCCGGCCGCCGCAGGTTCTCAAACAGCAGGCGTTGCAGCGGTGGACTGCGAAACAGGGCCCCGCCGATGGTGCGGCGAGCGATGGCCCCCCAGCCCGTGGGCTGCCGCTGCTCGTCGGAGAAGGGACCGGCGGCATTGATCAGGGCCACCCCGGCGGCCTGTTCCCCCAGGGCGGCGCCGGCCGCCAGGGCCGCGTAGCCCCCGAGGGAATTGCCCACCAGGACCGTGGGCCGGCCGATCTCTGCGCGCACGTAGGCCTCCAGCTGGTCCCGCCACAGGGCCCCGCCGTAGGGGAGCCCCGCAGGCTTGGCGCTGCGGCCGAAACCCAGCAGGTCAATGGCGTGGACCTCATGGCGTTCAGCCAGCACGGGAATGTTGTGACGCCAGTGGTCCGTGGAGGCCCCAAAACCGTGCACAAGCAACAGGGCGGGACCCTGGGGCTGCTCGGGGGCTTGTCTGACGCGATGCACGGGATGGCCAAGAAAACTCCAGGCATCGGATGGCGTGTCAGTCGCAGCGACGGGTTCGGCAGGCGTCAGGGGTCGCTGCACTGGAGAGGACGTGGACGGCATCGGCAGGGATAGGACCGCGGCCCCGCAAGGCGCGGTAGGGAAGGTGTTTGATGCTAGGGAGGCTGACGCGGAAGAAACCCGACCATGCCCCTGATCCCCGTGGCCATGGCCTGGCCGATGCTCCTGCCCGGCATCGCCCTCTGGGCCCTGGCCCTCTACTGGCCCCTGAGCCTCAGCCTGGCCCCCCTGGAAGCAGGTCTGGCAAGCGGCCCGCTCAATGGGGCCAGCCAGCAAATCGTGCTGGTGCTGGGCAGCCTCACCCTGGCCCTAGTGGCAGGACTGGCGATGGAGTTGATCCTGGGATGGGCCCTTGGACCCAGCTGGGCCTCCAGCCTGGGATTGGTGACGGCCCTGTGGGCCCTGTTCTGGGTCCTGACGGGAAGGACGCCCTGACGGTTCAGGCCTTAAGGGGATCGGGATCGGGCCGAACCAGCACAGCCCGCAGCAGCAGCGGCGCCAGGAAGGTGGTGCCAATCACCATCATCAGGATTGCTGCCTCAAGGGAGGGGGTCAACAGGCCCGCCTGGGAGCCGAGGCCGAGAAAGATCAAACCCACTTCACCCCGGGGCAACATGCCCAGTCCCACCACCAGGCGACGGGTGGGTTCGGCGCTGAAATAGGTCCACCCGGAAGCCAGCTTGCCGGCAATCGCCACGGCAAGCAGGAAAGCGGCCACCACCAGACCCTGACGGTTAGCCGGATCGAAGGGATTCAGCACCGAAAGGTCCATGCCGGTGCCGATTAGCACAAAGAAAACGGTGGCGAAAAGGGCCACCAGGGGTTTGACCGTTTCCTGAATCGCTTCGGTGCGCTCGGATTTGCTCAGGATCAAACCGGCGGCGAAAGCCCCCAGGGCCGCCTCCAGCCCGATCGCCTGGGAGGCAAAACAACAGAGACTGAGTACCACAAAGGCAGCGACCACCACCTCCCCCGGCGCCTTGAGCCGGTCGAGCAATTGATCAAAAAGGGGAGCGGCCCGCTCGCTGAGCCAGATCGCTGCGGCCACGAACACCAAGGCCGCGGCCACGAGCTTGAGGATGGGAGCGAAGCGCAGGCCATCGCCCGAAGCCAGGGACACCACCACAGCCAGGATGACGATGCCGAGGATGTCGTCGAGCACGGCGGCACCGATGACGATCTGCCCCTCGCGGGTTTTCAGGAAGCCCAATTCGCCGAAGACGCTGGCGGTGATGCCAATGCTGGTGGCCGTCATGGCCGCCCCGGCGAAGACGGCGGCGATGACGGACAGATGGAAGATGTAGTACAGGCCGGCACTGCCGGCCACAAACGGCAACACCACCCCGGTTAGGGCCACCGTGGCCGCCTGGGGGGCCACCGCCACCAGTTCGTCGAGTTCGCTCTCCAGACCGGTCAGAAAGAGCAGGGCATAAAGGCCCAGGGTGGACACCTGCTGGAGACCGCCAAAGGTGGTCACGTAGATCTCCCGCACCCGCTCCGTGGAGACGGAGGCCAGCTGGCTCAAGAACTGCACGGGCCAAGCGGCTAGCTGGGCGCCCGACTCGGGAGGCAGCAGCAGGTGCAGGCCAGAAACACCGATCAGGACACCAGCCAGCAATTCCCCCAGGATCGAGGGCAACTGCAGGCGGACCATCAGCTCAGCGAGGCTGCGGGCGGCGACAAAGATGACCAGGAAACGACCCACCTGGATCAGGGTTTCCGCCACCCCATCTTGGTGGGAGCCGATTTCGAGTAATAGGGGCAGAAGCATGGAAGCAGCCATCCGGGGGCGACCCTAGGGCCCTGGGTCAGGGGCAAGAAACCCGGCCGGTTCAATCACGCCTCCCGTGCGGATCTCAGCGCCGGAAGCGTTTAAAACCGCAACGGTCGCTACTGTCTTTTAAGAACGCGCTGGCATTCAGCAGGCGCATAACAGCCGGAGAGCACCCACCATGTCCGAGCTGAAACCGCGCAACCTGCGGCTGCCGACCCCAGGCTGCTATGCCGACCCCGACCGCAGCGGCCTGGAAGCCAAGGATGTGTTCGACGGCATGACCGAACACCTCTTTTATACCCTCGGCAAGCTGGCCCCAACCGCCAGCCGCCACGACCTTTACATGGCCCTCAGCTACGCCGTGCGCGACCGGCTGATGACCCGATATCTCGCCGGGATTGAGGCGATCAATGCGACTCCCACCCGGGTGGTGGCCTATTTTTCCGCCGAATTCCTGATCGGCCCCCAACTGGGCAACAACCTTTTGATGTTGGGCATCCAGGAGGAGGCCGCCGAAGCCCTGCGGGGTTTCGGCATTACCGACATCAACGAGATTCTCGACGTCGAGGAAGAACCGGGGTTAGGCAATGGGGGGCTGGGGCGACTGGCGGCTTGCTTTTTGGAATCCCTGGCCTCGCTCCAGATTCCAGCCACCGGCTACGGCATTCGCTATGAGTTTGGCATTTTTGACCAACTGATCCGCGATGGCTGGCAGGTTGAGATCACTGATAAATGGCTCAAAAGCGGCTGGCCTTGGGAAATTCCCCATCCCGACCAATCCTGCTTCGTCGGTTTCGGCGGCCACACCGAGAGCTACCGCGACGAGTACGGCACCTATCGGGTGCGCTGGATTCCCGCCGAACACGCCATCGGGGTACCCCACGATGTGCCGGTGCTGGGCTATCGGGTCAACACCTGCGACAGGCTCAGGCTGTGGCGGGCTGACGCCACCGAAAGCTTCGATTTCCATGCCTTCAACATTGGCGATTATTACGGCGCCGTCGAAGAAAAAGTGGGCAGCGAGACTCTCTCCAAGGTTTTGTATCCCAACGATGGCACCGACGAGGGTCGGCGACTGCGTTTGAAGCAGCAGCACTTCTTTGTGAGCTGCTCGTTGCAGGACATGATGCGGAACCTGGAGGCCAGGGGCATTCCCATCCAGGATTTCAGTGACCATTGGGCGGTTCAGCTCAATGACACCCACCCCTCCATTGCCGTGGCCGAGTTGATGCGGCTGCTGCTTGATGAGAAGAATCTCAGCTGGGAGCAAGCCTGGGACATCGTGACCCGCACGCTGTCGTACACCAACCACACCTTGCTGCCCGAAGCCCTGGAGAAATGGGACCTGCAACTCTTCGGGTCCCTGTTGCCAAGGCACCTGGAGCTGATCTACGAAATCAATCGACGCTTCTTACAACAGGTACGCCTCAAATATCCCGGCAACGAAAAGATTCTACGCAAGGTCTCCATCATCGATGAAGAGGGATCCCGTGCGGTGCGCATGGCCAATCTGGCCACCGTGGCCAGCCACCACGTCAATGGCGTTGCCGCCCTGCACAGCGACCTGGTCAAACGGGATCTCTTCCCTGAATTTGCAGCCCTCTGGCCCGAAAAGTTCACCAATGTGACCAATGGTGTCACCCCGCGGCGTTGGTTGGCCCTGGCCAATCCCCGTCTCACAACCCTGCTGAACGAAAACATTGGCGACGGCTGGATCCGGGATCTGCGGCAATTGGAACGCCTGCAGCCCCTAGCCGAAGACAGCGCTTTTCTGGAGCGCTGGCAGGCCACCAAATTAGCCGTCAAAAAGGATCTGAGCCTTTACATCCATGCCCATACCGGCGTCCTTGTGGACCCATCCTCCCTGTTCGACGTCCAGGTAAAGCGGATCCATGAATATAAGCGTCAGCACCTTAATGCCCTTCAGGTGATTGCCCAATATCTGCGCATCAAAAACGGACAAGCCGAAGGCAGTGCGCCAAGGACCGTCATTTTCGGCGGCAAGGCTGCACCGGGCTACGCCATGGCCAAATTGATCATCCGTTTCATCAATGGCATCGCCGAAACGGTCAATTCCGATCCCGATATGGAGGGCCGACTTCGGGTTGTCTTCCTCGCCGATTACAACGTCAAGCTCGGAGAGCGGGTGTACCCGGCGGCGGACCTCTCGGAGCAGATCTCTACAGCTGGCAAGGAGGCCTCAGGAACCGGCAACATGAAGTTTGCCATGAATGGGGCCCTCACCATCGGCACCCTGGATGGCGCCAATGTGGAGATACGAGAGCAGGTGGGAGCGGAGAATTTCTTCCTCTTCGGCCACACCGCCGACCAACTCGTTTCCATGGAACAGCAGGGCTATCGCCCCTGGGAATTGATCTCGGCTATACCTGAATTAGGCGAAGTCCTGCGCCTGATCG
>JAPLIF010000052.1 GCA_026389255.1 Cyanobacteriota bacterium | reverse complement strand
CCGGCCGCCAGCAGCACCGGCATCACCGCCACGGCATACATGGGCCACTTGATGGCGGCTTTCCAGAGGCGCCGCCGCTCCGGCCTGGGATCCGACATGGGAAGGGAGGCAACGGCTGCAACCGGACCATTTGAGCAGCCCTGGGCCACCGCCGGTGCCAGCGGGTTCAGCCGGGCAACGCTCCTTGGGCTGAAGCCCCGGAAGCCGCCTCCCCAGGGCCCACGCCCAGCCCGGAGGCATCCCGGGAACGCCGCCGCAGGTGAAGCTGACGATCACTGGGCAGCTTCACGTTCCAGGCCAGGCCCAGGACCTCCAGCAGGCGAATGAAGCCAAAGGTGGGATCCACCAGACGCACCAGACGATTGCCTTGGAAGCTGAAGCCATGGCGGGCCGAATGCTGGAAGGCATGGTGCGGGTTGTGCCAGCCCTCGCCCAGGGTGAGGACGGCCACCAAGGGGTTGTTGCGGCTGTTGTCGGCGGTGCGGAAGGGCTGGCTGCCGAAGATGTGGCTGAGGGAATTGACCGTTTGAACCCCGTGAAACAGCACGGTGGTACTCAGGCAGAAGGCCCCCAGATAGGCCAGCCCACCGATCTGATACGACAGCAGGGCCAGCAGCAGCGGGGGCACGAAGTGGAAACGGTCGATGGCCCGCAGCACGGGATCCGCTTCCACATCGGCGGGCAGGGCTTCGGGAAGGAATTGGGACGACAGCAACCAACCTCCCTGGGACCACAGGAAGCCCCTTAAACCGCCATGGGGCTGGAAGGGGGAATGGACGTCCGCCGCCGCATCGGAGCCGCGATGGTGGGCCAAGTGGTGGGCTTTCCACCAGCTGGGGCCCATCTGGCCGGCACTGGCACCAACCACGCATCCCAAGCGCAACAGGGTGGGGGAGGTGTCGTAGGAGCGGTGGGTGAGCAGCCGGTGATAGATGGCCGTGGTGGCCAACATGCGGATCAGATACAGGCCCAGGGCCCAGGCCAGGGCCCCCAGGCTGAGGCCGGTGACCAGCAGCAACAGGCAACCGAGGTGGCTGAGAATGATCAAAACAGGACCGAGCCAGTAGCCCAATAAGGTCCGACGGGAATAGGAGGCAATCAAGATGTCGCTTGGGCCCATAAAGCTCTAATAAGTTTCAAGCAAAGCCCTCGCCTGACTGCCATCTTATCCACTTCATCTGGGAAAAGTGTGGCCCTGACGCAACGCTAACCCGACCAGCGGGGAGTAACGGCTTGCGACGACCTGGGCCCTTCCAAGCCGATCAGCCGGCTGGGACCCTACAAAACCCCATACATTTAACAAGCCTTCCCCCCGGTCTCGAGGTTCCCCGGTGCAGGCTCCTCCGTCCTTCTCCGACCTAATCGCGGCGGCCGATCGGCTGGCCGCAGGTCTCGACGAAGACGGGCTGATCAGCCTGGCCATGCCCCTAGCCCCCGTCGATCCGCTGCGGGTCCTGCCCGAACTCCAGGATGCCGAAGGCTTTCGCTTCCTCTGGGATGGCAGTCCGGGTCTCTGCCTGGCGGCCAGCGGTCGCGCCCACCACCTCGAACTGAGCGGACCGCGCCGCTTCGAGCTGGCCCAGCGCTTCAGTGCCCTCACCCTCGGCCGCCTGGCCAGCGGACCCCTGCCCTGCCCGGCGCTGGCCAGGCCGCGGCTGCTGCTGGCCTTTGCCTTCTTCGCCAGCCCCCTGCTGCCGGGCGGCGGCGCCCCAGGGGTCCAGGCGGTGTTGCCCCGCTGGCAATTGAGTCGCCAGGGGCACCGTTGCTGGCTGCGGCTGCAGGGAGGTCTGGGCGGCGGCGTCACGCCCCGGGGCCTGGCCGAAGAACTGTGGGAAATGGCACGGCACCTCGAAACCTGCGCCTCCGAGG
>JAPLIF010000070.1 GCA_026389255.1 Cyanobacteriota bacterium | reverse complement strand
TAGGCGACTGAAGCGGGATTGCAGCCCCCCATTGCTTGGGTCGTCCGCCAGGGCCTGGCTGAGTTGCTGGTGTTCCTCCAGCAGGGCCAGGGTCTGGGCGCACCCGGAGCGCACCTGCTCGATCACCGTGCGCTGGGGGTCGAGGACCGGGTCCTGATCCAATAGCACCACCTTGAGCCGGGGTGAGCAGCGGCGCTGGCCCCGGTCCAGGGGTTCGACCCCGGCCAGGACCCGCAGCAGGGTGCTTTTGCCCGCGCCATTGGGGCCAATCAGCCCCAGGCGCTCGCGCTCACCCACATGCAGATTGAGGTCGGCGAAGAGGACTCGCAGGCCGAAATCCTTGGCCGCCCCCTCCAGGGAGATCAGGCTCACGAAACGGGCACGGCAGGTTGGGATTCGCCGCGACGTTGGCGCTCGAGGTGGTCAAAGACGCTCTTGTCACCAACGTCGGCGGCGGTGGGCATCGGGAACTTGCGCAGGCAAAGCAGCAACAGCAGTCCGGCCTGCAGGGCCAGAAGCGCCATGGTGGGCTCGGAGCCCAGCACACCGACCAGGCGGCCCAGCAGGGCCAGGGGCAACAGCAGGGTCACACCGATCGCCTCCGGCCGCTGGAAACAGAAGAACTCCTTGAAACCCACCCCGGCCAGGGCGGCAAAGAAGGGCCCCACCGCCAGGATCCAGAGGGGCTGGCGGGCCAGCACCGGCAGCATGTGGTCCGGTCCGACCCGAACCGCCAGCAGCAGGCCGCCCAGGCAACCCAGCAACCAGAAGGCCTTCAGGGCCAGATGCAGGGGACGCAGATAGATGTGAATCCGCAGCAGCGCCAGGCCGAGGCCCGCCGCCATCAGCAGCAGCCAGGGCCAGGCCAGGGCCGGCCCCCAGCGATACCACTGCACCAACAGGGCGAGCTCGCCCAGGGCCACGGCACTGAGGGCGAGGCGATAGGTGAGCACCTCCCGCTGATCCTGTTGGGTGATGGTGAACTCACCAAACATGCCTTGGTGAACCGCTGGCAACGCGGTGGTGGGGAGGCTGCTGGTCAAGGGAGGGCCGGCGGTTGGGCTTGCACCAGTGTGCTCAGATCAGGGCCCGCCGGAACGATGCCCGAGGGATGCAGGGGAAACAGGGATCCGAAATAGTCGCGGCGCCAGTGTTCGCTCGCACAGGTGGCCGCCACCCCCGGCAATCCGTAGAACCTGGAACGCCAACGCCAGAGAGCCGGAAACTGCCAGAGGGGTCGACGACTGCAGCCGAACAGGGGCGAGTAAACCATCTCAAGGCGAATCAGGGTGGGGAAAAGCACCACATCGGCCAGGGAGGGCTGGGGCGTGCCGGCCAGCCAGGGGCCACCGACACCCTCCGGCCCAGGCGATGGATTCGCCTCGGCAACGGTCAGGGAGCGATCCGCATCCTCCAAGCACTGGAACAGGGCCGCCTCGGCCTCATCGTAGGCAGCCTGGGTGCGGGCAAAACCACAGCGATAGACACCGTCGTTGACCTCCCCCTGCAGCCGCTGGCGCCAGGCCTCGATGGCGACCCGGTGGGTTTCGGGAGCCAGGTCGGGCCCCGTGGCCTGGGGCCAGGCGTTCAACAATTCGATCAACCTGGCGCTTTCACTCAGCACGATGGTCTGGCCCCTGGGGCTGTACAACGCCGGCACCGTGGCCCGGGTGCCGGCCGGGGCACCACTGCGGCGGTAGAGATCAAGCAAGGTGGCGCAGCCCTCAAAGGGCTGGGGGAAACGCCAGCGGCCGGCCTGGGGGTCCGGTTCCACCAACTGCAGATCCACCCAGGGCTGCAGGCCCCGCAGGGTCCAGGTGATCCAGGCGCGATGGGCCCAGGGACAGCTGCGGCCAACGATTAGTACATGGCCGCCCGGCCGGCCGGCGTCCGCCGACAGGGGCGGCAGGGTGGCGAACACGGGGGCGGGGCGCACATACCGCCCCTGGGCATCGGCCGGGCCCAGGCCCGCCATCAACTGACGCCACTGGCAATGCCAGAAGTGGCGTACACCGCGGACGAGGGCAGCCGGGGGGGCCATGGCCAGCTCTCAAGACACGATTGACTCTGGGCCAGCGCCGGCCCCAAGGCAGCCAAGAAATCAGCAGGATTCCGCCAGACTGCAGGGCCGACTGGGGGCGTCCGATGGACAACGGCAACGGCGGCGACCATCGGCCAGGGCGCGTCCTCGTGGTCGGCGGTACCCACGGCAATGAACGCAATGGCCTGTGGCTCCTCGACCAATGGCGGCAGCACCCTGGCCAGCTGCACCGCCATGGCCTGGCCCTCGAACTGGTGGTTGGCAATCCGGTTGCCGCCCAGGCCAACCGTCGTTATGTGGATCGGGACCTGAACCGCAGCTTCAGGGCCGAACTGCTCAGCGATCCCGATAACCAAGAGTTGGAGGTGCTGCGGGCCCGCCAGCTGCTGGCCCGCCATGGTCCCGCAGGCAACAAGCCCTGCCTGGTGGCGATCGATCTCCACAGCACCACGGCCGCCATGGGCAACAGCCTGGTGCTCTACAACCGCCGGCCGGCGTCCCTGGCCCTGGCGGCCGTGCTGCAACGGCGCCTGGGATTACCGATCTATCTGCACGAAAGCGATTCCTGCCAGAGTGGCTATCTGGGGGCCTGTTGGCCCTGTGCCCTGGTGATTGAGGTGGGCCCCGTAGCCCAGGGTCTGGTGAACGGGCGCATCTGCCAGCAGAGCCAGATCGCCGTGGAAACCGCCCTGGATGCCCTGGCCCAGGCCCGGGAAGGCCCGTTCGCCCTGGGGAGCGCGTTGCTTGTCCATGGCCACCTGCGCAGCATGGATCTACCCCGCCATGGCGATGGCTCCCCGGCGGGCCTGGTTCATCCCAGCCTCCAGGATCGGGACTGGCGGCCGCTTGGGGCGGGGGATCCCCTGTTTCTGGCTGGGGATGGAACAACAACTGCCTTCAGCCCAGAGAACGGCGATGGCAGCGGGACCCTCTGGCCGGTGTTCATCAACGAGGCGGCCTACGGCGAAAAAGGCATTGCCCTCAGCCTGACCCGTCGTGAAATGGTGCCGGTGGCCGCCGGTTGGGCCCCAAGCCTGACGGAGCTGGCCAGGCGTCTCGAACGGGATCCACCCTGATCCGGCATCGAATCGGGCCAGGGCCCGCGCTGGTTCACGGGCTGGGTCAACCGCCATGTCAACCGCAAACCAGGGTTGACTGTTCTTTGGTGCAGGGGAGATCGGTGGTGCTGCCGTTGGCCCAGTAAATGCGCAGCCTGTCGTCCTCGGTGCCGCTGCGCAGGGTGAGGGATTTGATCACACCGGCGGGAGGTTTGCCGGATCGATCGGCGCCGTCATGGCGTTGTCGCTCCTGGTTGAGCCGCTGCTCCATCTGCTGCAGGCGCAACTCGAGGCGCTCCAGGCGCTCGGCCTGGGCCGAAGGTCTGGTTTGGCAACCGGCGAGCAGCAGGGCCAGGGCCAGCAGGGAGGCCTGGCCCAAACGCCCCGGGGTCCAGGGCAGGGGCGGTTGGCGCAAGGACATCACGTAAGCAGCGACTGTGCTCCTCCTAGCTCCCTTGCCATGGTGACACCAGAAGGGAAGGCCGACGGCAAGGCGCCGAAGCGAGAAAGCCGCCCCCTGGGGAAGGAATTTAATGAACTCTCCCCACGGTCGCCGCAATGTTCCGTTACAGTTGCTGGGAGCGGGGGTTTTTGCCCCGTTCTTCCATCCGTCCGGTGCTGCTGCCCCTTGGGGCCGGTGCCAACGACATCCCCAACGACCTCATGTCCGCCACAATCCAACAGCGCTCCGGCGCTTCGGCGTGGAATCAGTTCTGCGATTGGGTCACCTCCACCAACAACCGTCTTTATGTCGGTTGGTTCGGTGTGCTGATGATCCCGACGCTGCTGGCCGCGACCATTTGCTTCATCGTCGCCTTCATCGCCGCTCCCCCCGTCGACATCGACGGCATCCGTGAGCCCGTTGCCGGCTCCCTGATGTACGGCAAC
>JAPLIF010000328.1 GCA_026389255.1 Cyanobacteriota bacterium | reverse complement strand
GAAGCCGGAGCCGAGGGGGTGCTGTTCAGCATGGGCGGCAACGATGGCGGCTTCGCCTTCTACGTGCAGAACGGCCTACTCACCTATGGCTACAACTATGTGGCCGAGCAGTTCTTCCATGTGCGCTCGGGCGGGCCGATTCCGGCCGGTCACCACATTGTGAGCGCGGAGTTCACCCCCACCGGCCCCGCCGATGTGGCCAACGGCAAGGGCACCCCGGCCAAGGTGGTGTTGTTTGTTGACGGCCAAGCGGTGGGCGAGGGGGATCTGCCGGTGACCATTCCCCTCAGCCTGGGCCTGGCGGCCGGGGTGGCGGTGGGATCCGATCCGGGTTCGCCGGCCCTGCCGGATTACAAGCCGCCATTCGCCTACGGCGGCAAGATCAAACGGGCGATGGTGGATGTGACCGGCACGCCGATCGTGGATCTGCAGGAGACCATGCGGGAGATCTTGGCGCGGCAGTAGGGCGCTGCAAGAGGATCAATCCACCCCAAGACCCCAGCAATCGCCATGGCCGAGGGCCAGCCCAGCCATCGCATTCAGCCCCATCCCCTAAGGCAACGCTCCAGATCCCCCCTGCTGCCAGGCCCCATCCAGCAACTGCTGGGGGTCCTGGTGGGGGCGGGATTGGCCTACGGGTTGACGCGCCACCTGCCGGCCCTGCCCTCCACCTTTCTCACGGCCATGCTGCTGGCGGGGGGCTCCATCCTGAGCGGCCGCCACCTGACCCCCTGGGCCTGGTGGGGGGTACTGGGGGCCAGCTGCGGCGGCCTGCTGGGCAGCGCCATGGTGGTAGGCCAGAAAATCCAGAGCAGCCACCCCCACGAGGGTCTAGCGATGCGGCTGGGAATCGTGGCCTGCCTGATGGTGGCGGGAGCGATCGGCGGCGGCAGCCTCAGCCGCGATGCCAACCACCCGCAGCGCCGCCCCCCCAAGGACACCTTGCGCACCGCCAGCGCCCTCTGCACCGGCATCTTTGCGGTGGTGGTGACCATCACCTTTTTGCACAGCGGACTGGATCCGGCCCGCACCATCTCCAGCCGGCTCAGCACAACCCTGACGATCCTGGTGATGGCGTTGACGGGACCGGGGTGGCTAGTGCACCTGCTGGGCAGCGGCTGGAGGGGGAAGGGTGGGGGTGGGGAGAGGTGATAGGGGGCTCAGAATTTATCCAAATCCTTGATACCAGGGACTAACTTAAAGCGGCTCCAAAGGCAGCTGAAGCCGTAACTTGTCCTCGAATTGCAACTAACCCTTTCGGCGTGTCATCGTCGGAGCAGTGAGCCAGCCGCAACCCACCCCGTGGTCGCCAGCGACAAGCTTTTCTACTGGCTGTTTCAGCAGCGCGCCGAACGGCTCCAACCTCTGGTGGCCTCGCTGCTGCCGCAGATGGAGGGATATGTGTTCAGTGCGCCGGTGCTCAAGGAAAGGGAATACCGGCTCGATGGCCTATTTCTACCGCCCGCCGGTCAGCCTGAATGGCCCACGTTGGTCCTGGAGGCCCAGATGGCAGCCGATCCCGACTTCCTGCTGCGGCTCCATGCCGAAACGGGGCGTTTGCTGCAGCAACAGCAGCGCCAGGGCCGTCCGATCCGCCAATGGCAGGTGGTGGTGATCTGCCCGTCGCGCGAGCTCCATTTCGGTGATCCCACCCCGGTGGAGGAGTTTGTGGAGAGGCGGGTGGTGTGGATCGAACTGCAGAGCGAGCGGTTGCCGCCAGCCGCACCACCCCTGCAAAAGGCCCTCGGGATGCTGCTGCTGCCCGAAGAACAGCTGCCCGCCTGCTCGGCGGTGGTCCGAGCCGAAGCCGCGGGCACAAGCCTGGGAACCGAGATCGACGATGT
>JAPLIF010000325.1 GCA_026389255.1 Cyanobacteriota bacterium | reverse complement strand
CGGCGCGAATCTGAACTTGCAGATCCCCCTGCTCGATCCGCGAAAGGCTTTCATCGAGCCGCCGGGGAATGCCCAAAGCCCGCGTGCCCACATCCGCCGCCTGTCGGGTGATCTCATTGAGGAGTTCGCTGGGGCCGTTGCCGCTGGAGGTCATGAGGGGCAACAGGTATGGACGGGCAATCGCCACGAGGTTAAAGCCTGGATCCAGGCTTTTGCCGACGCCCTCGAAAGTCGAGAGCGCCCGCATCACAAAAATCAAGTCGGCCGGCAACCGAAACGGCTGGCCGTAGACCAGGTCATAGAGGTCGCCGGAAAGACGATTGATCAGATCAGCACTGAAGGGAGGGGTTAGGGCCTCCTGAAGCATCAGGCGCACCATGCGACGCACGGGTCCCTGATCAATCCCCCGGGCCAGCACCCCGGCCTCCTGCAACTCCTCCACCAAGGACACCGCATCCCTGGAAACGGCCGCCCGAACCATGCGGCCAAGACGCAAACGCAGGCGTTCGGAGATCTGACCCATCATGCCGAAGTCGTAATAGATGAGCGCCCCGTCGGCAGCCACCGCCAGGTTGCCGGGATGGGGATCGGCATGGAAAAAACCAAAGCGCACGAGCTGCTGGAGATAGCTGGTGGCACCCTTCTCGGCAATCACGATGGGATCAAGGCCCGCCTCCAAAATAGCCGAACGATCAGTGATTTTGATACCAGGAACATAATCGAGGCAGAGAACTCGCCGCGAACTCAGCTCCCAGACAACGGCAGGAATGCGAATGCCTGGATCCTCCAGAAACTGCTGGCGAAAGCGGGCGGCATGTTCGGCTTCCAGACGGAAATCAAGCTCCCGCAGCAGCACCCGTCGGCATTCCCGCGCCATCGCCACCCAGTCACTGGCCCCGCCCCAGCGGAAATACCGCTGCACCCAGACCATCACTGCCGCCACCTGTTGCAACACCTCCAGATCGAGGCGAAACAGTCGCTCCAGACCGGGGCGCTGCACCTTCAGCACAACCTGGCGGCCACTGCGCAGGCTGGCGCGATGGACCTGGGCCAGGCTGGCCGATCCCAGAGGGATGGTCTCTAGATCGATGATCTCAACGCAGCGTTCTGCCAATTCCTCCTGAATGATGGCTTCGACGACCGCGAAGGGAAAGGCCGGCACGTTGTCCTGAAGCCGCGCCAATTCTTCGACCACGTCAGCGGGCAAGACATCGGGCCGTGCCGAAAGCAACTGACCCAATTTGATGAAAGCCGATCCCAGCTCGAGAAACTGTTCCGTCAACCAATGGGCCAGCCGTCGCTGGCGCTCCAACCGCTTCTCAACGGTCATGCCCCCGGGATAGGTCCAGCGGCGGCCGTCCCACCAAAGGCGAGCCACCAGGGTCAAGGCCAAAAGCCAAATGCGCAGGGGCCGGACCAGGTGCCATCGAGACGATCGGGGCGAAGGCTCCGGCATCAGGAGCGACCCGGACCCTGTTCAAGCCGTTGGGTGAGGTGCGCCACCCGCGCCCTAAGACCATCAATCAGGTCCTGGGGGTCAGAGGCGGAAGGCCGCGGGTCCTGGGGGGCGGCAGAGGGCCAGGCGGAGCCGGCCGCAGCGCCTGGGGCGGCGTTGGTACCGCCGGCAAAGGGACCTCGCTCGAGGCGCTTGGCCTCCAACTCCACCTCTTCCCAGAAAACCGACCATTCCTGTTGCATTTGTCCCGGTGCCTGCTGGGCCAGTTCGGCCAGCTGGGCCGCCGAATCGAGCAGGCGATGGCCAAGCCTGGCGCTGAGACGGTTGAAGGCCGCCTGGAGAAGGGATTGGGGGGCGCTCATGTCCAAGCAACGATCGTGTGCCGACTGTGGCAGATCAGGGAGGGTTAGGGGCGGCCCCAGGCGGGGTGGTCGCCGCCGGATCCGGGGCCGGGGTGGGGGCGGGTTCCAGAGGGGGCAGCAAGATCGGCTCAGGGGTCGGAGCCTCTGGTTCCGGGCCATGGTTAAGGGCCTCCAAACGCGCCCGGTCCGCCTCGCTACGGGCAGCATCCCGCCGCTCCTGGTTGCGCTGCTCCTGGGTGGCTTTCCGGCTTTCCTCCTCCTGACTCTGGCGCTCCTGCCGCCGTTCCTCCGCCAAACGATCCAGATCACCGGACAGGGACTGGACCTCGGCTCCGAAACGCTTTTGCAACTCTCCCAGTCGGGTGCCGGGGGTGTCTTGAGCCGAAAAAGAGGGAATCACCTCCTTCCCCGAGGATGACCCCAGGCGGCTCAGGCGCTGGGTCAAACCAAAGCCAAGGCTGAAACAAAGCCCAAACACCACCCAACGCCACCAAGGCCCTTTCGCCCCTTCAGGGCGGGGGCTAACGGTCCCGGGGGACCGTGGGGCTTGGGATCTGGCCGGCACCATCGGGGCGGGGGATGGGGATCTGGCCATCTTGCCTGGGCAGACCCCATGGGGCCAAAGCCGAGGCCTAATTTGGAGGCCCTGGGAAGGGGACAGCAATGCCCCATTCCCCCATCCCACGGGGTTCCATGGCCGATCCCTTAGACCTCTGGATCCTGGAGGACGACATCGCTCTCTGTCACCTGATCGCCGAACAGTGCGAGCGGCAGAATTGGAATCTGCAAGCGTTTCACGAGCCCCGCAGCCTGGAAGCCGCCCTGGCCGAGAGATCTCCCCAGCTCCTCCTGCTCG
>JAPLIF010000368.1 GCA_026389255.1 Cyanobacteriota bacterium | reverse complement strand
AGCACAGGTGCTGCAGGCACCAGCCCTACAGGAGTAGGGGAGGTCAATGCCCTGCTCCTCAGCAGCATCGAGGATGTAGACGTCAGAGGAACAAGTAAATGTTTTGCCGTCTTCCGTCTTGATGGTGAAGGAGTCAGCCATGGGACCTCTTAGGCCAGAATGGGATCTATTTAAGGCGAAACCCCAAAAAGGTCCGGTCGGGCAGGACACATGGACTCTGGATCAGCGGGTGACGGCTTCTGCGGCTGCGGTCCGCCGGCAGGACCTGGCGATTATCTGCTCAGCAGGGAAAGGAGAACTGCTTGAAGAAGCGGTCCATCCCCTCGGCGTCCTAGCTCTTACCGGGGTAGACCTCGCTGTCACTGCTGTCGAGGTAGGTGGGGCCCAGCACCCCAGGGGCGCCATGGCCGGGACCCGACAGAAAGCTGCACCAGCCCATTAACCATCAGCCCGCCTGAGTGATCCGCCTTACCTGAGTCACGGGCTTGAGGGAAACCCGATGCCGGAATGGCTGGAGATAACGGCTGGGAAGGATGGTGATCTTGTGGGCCGCATCTTGCAGCGCCGTCCTTAACCCCCCGTTCTCACGAGTAGGGCAAAATGTCTAAGCTGGTTGAACTCAGCGATCACAATTATGGAAACCGTTGGTTCAGGTACATCCAAGCAACCATCAGCCGACCAGCTGTTCGAGAAGGAAGGGGAATTCCGAAAAGAGACTATTTACTTCATCGTGATCGATCGCTTCTTTAATGGCAACAGAGCCAATGATGGGATCAGCAAGCAGGGACTCCATGATCCGAGTCTCACCCATTGGGGGCACTACTGGGGAGGAGATCTCGAGGGCATTATCGAGAAGGCCGACTACCTCAAGCAGCTTGGCATTACAGCGGTCTGGCTCTCTCCTCTGTTTGAACAGGTGGATGCCATTGAGAATGGCCATGGACCGATGCACGGCTACTGGACCAAGGACTTCAAGCGGGTCAATCCCCATTTCGTCAAAGAGGATGAATCGACCTCATTGAAGACTTGCGTCACCCTGCGCAGAATGATCGAAGCCCTCCATGAGCGGGACATCAAGATCGTCCTCGATATCGTATGCAACCACAGCTCTCCCCAACTGCATGGCAGCAAGGGAGTCGTTACGGACGATGGCCTGCCGCTCGCCGATTTTCATCAGGACAGCAATGATTTTTATCATCACTATCCTGAAATCACAGATTGGGATGATGAATTCCAATTGATTCATCACGAGATGCTGGGACTTGCCACCTTCAATGAGCGAAATATCAACTTCAGACGATACATAAAAAACGCGATCAAGGCCTGGCTAGATCTTGGCTTTGATGCCTTGCGCATCGATACCCTCAAGCACATGCCGGTGTGGTTCTGGCAGGAATTCGTGGCGGACATTCAGGCCAGCAAGCCCGACACGTTTCTGTTCGGGGAATATGGCTTCGGTTCGCCCTGGGATCGGCGTTATCTGCACTATGCCAACGACACGGGAGTGTCGGTACTCGACTTCGCCCTTGCCGGGGCGATCCGCTCCGCCTTCAGCGGCCAGGAGCCAGGGGGCTTCCACCTCATCGAGAAGGTGTTGGCGATGGATCCGGTGTACAGGCGCTCCACCGCGCTGGTGACCTTCATCGAAAACCACGACATGCCCCGCTTTCTCTCCATCTGCTCCAGCCACGGGGACCTGGAGCTGGCCACGGTGCTGCTGCTAACGCTGCGTGGCATTCCCTGCCTGTTCTATGGAACCGAGCACTATCTGGTGAACGACACCGATGGTGGCAATGATCCCTACAATCGACCCATGATGGAGTCCTGGGAGACGGACTCAAGAGTGTCGGCAATCATCCGCCGTCTGGCCCTGTTGCGCAAAACCAATCGCGCCCTTGCCTACGGACGGCATGGACAGAAGTACATCTCAGCAACGATCTATGCCTACACCCGCCATTACCGCGACAATCGGGTGTTCGTAGCCGTCAACAAAGGTGATGCCGCCTGCTGCGCCATTGACCATACCGGGCTTCCCGAAGGACCCCACACCTGCCTGCTCACGGGTGAAAGCTTCGTGGTGGCTGAAGGGGCGATCCGCAAGCTCCCTATCCCAGCCAAGGGTGCTGTTGTGCTTGCGGTGCAGGGAGAACCCCTAAAGGCCACCACGGTGGTCAAATTTCAAATCAATGACTATGTCACCCATCCCGGCGACGTGATGGCCGTCTGCGGTGATGCCCCTGAACTAGGGGCCTGGGATGTCGATCGGTGCCCCCATCTGGAATTCATCAACGGGGATGTCTGGTTCGCCGAAGTCGGTTTTGATGCATCGGCGGGACGGCCGATTCGCTTCAAGTTCGTGGTGCTGCGCTCTGGGGGTCAGGAGCCCGTTTACGAGAATCTGGTCTGTCGCACCTTCCTGCTGCCCCGCCGCGGCTCGGTGAAGCTGGATCTGGACTGGGACCGGCAGTAAGGAGGCCATCCGGCCTTGGAGAATCAGGCTCACGGTGCCAGGGGGGCGTTCCAGCACTTCACCGCAGGCATGCCCCGGTAATAGGAAAGGATTGAGAGGGTCGAGGTGTCGAGCAGGAAATGGGCTCCGTAGCTGGGCGAAAGCTCGATCCAGCGGGCCACAAACACCCGAAACACGTGGCCATGGGCGAACAGGGCCACCCTGCCGCCGTTCTGCCGAACCCGGCGGATGACGCGGTCCACCCGTTCCCCCACCTCGGCGGGGCTTTCCCCGTCCGCGCAGCCATCACGAAACACCAACCAACCCGGGTGCAGCCCGTGAATGGCCGTGGGTGTTAGGCCTTCGTAGCTGCCGTAATTCCACTCGACCAGATCAGGATCGATGCTGGCTTGTCCGCCCAGGCCAGCCAGTTCGCAGGTTCGGCGCGCCCGCTGCAGGGGGCTGCACAGCACCAAGGAAAAGTCGCGGTCCGCCAACACCGGGGCGAGCAGGCCAGCCACCGCTTCACCATGGTCGGTGAGGGGAATGTCGGTGCTGCCGGTGTGCTGACCCGAAAGACTCCATTCGGTCTCGCCGTGGCGAATCAGAAAAACCTCGCCGGTGGGGTCCTGGGCGTTCTGCATTGTGGTAATAAATTTGGGAAGTACTGGACAGCTGGGTCCCCAGCGACGGGGACCTGGAGAGCAGGAAGGTGTTCCAGCCATTCCCATGGAGGGTGATGGCCGCGGAGCTGACGGATCTCGACATTCGCACCATCTAGGGTGCCGCTGGTGAATGCCCTCCATTCATGGAGAACTTCATGTTGCCGGTGGCGGAAGCTTCCAGGCCGGCCGTTGGTATCCGGGTCGTTGTTGATGACCGCCGCGATTGCTTGGATGAAGCGGAAGATAAGCTTGGCCATGGAATAACCGACCCTTAGGCCCAGGTAGAGGAAACAAAGTTGCGGGGATTATTCGTCACCAGGGCGATGTCGTGCGCCTGGGCATGCGCGGCGAGGGGAACCGGGGCCATTGTGGGCTGGTTTTGGCCTTTGGCGGCAGCCAGCCAATCCCCCTTGCAAGCCATGGCCACGACGGCCAGATGGTCTTATGGTTTGGACTAACAAGGCGTACGTCAACTGTGCCTGGGTGCATTGCCATAGCTTCTTCCCGCTACTGCGTCACCCCGGCCCAAATCGGCAACTCCTCCGGTCTGCGGCTTCCTGCCGCCTTCTACCGCGATCACCCCCAGTTCACTGGCGCCCTAGGGCAGATGGAGGTGGTCAGCAACGACACCATGCTCCTGCGCTTCGAGCCCAGCGAACGACAGAGTGCTGAGCCTGAGGACGAGAGCCTCATGCTGGGCCTTTTCCTCGATCTGCTCAGCCGTGAGGCGTTAACGGCAGCAGCCGGGCCTGTGCCCTACACCGAGACCATGGCGGCAGAAGACGATGAGCTGCTCGCCGATGTCACAGCAGCTGGATGAAGGCCTTAAAGGCCTTGCGGGTCACGAATGGGGGGGATCAGGCATTCGCCCCATCTCCGTTTAGAAGCGCCAGGCGGAGTGCAGGCACCCTCTGGAAATCGGCATCGCCCGTGACCATCACCGCAGCAGAACCGAAGTGAAGACAGCTGGCGGCCTGCAGCGCATCGGGCGTCCGCAGGTTGTGCTTAGCCCGCAACAGCGTGGCCTGCTCCACAACGGCGGGGATGAGCTCCACCCACTCCAGATCCGGTTGCCGGAAGAAGGTGTCGAACCGGGCCAGGGCCACCGCATCCCGCCGGCGCAGCGGCCCCACGCGGCACTCCAGCCAGCTCAGACGGCTGATCGCCATCCAAAGGTCACCCTCTGCGGAGGTCCGGGCCGAATCAGCCAGCTGGCGAAGCTCCCGCTTGAGTGCCTCAGCCCACACCGACGTCCCTTCCACGGCGTAGATCACGGCGCTGGCGTCGAGGAAGGCGATCACCAGTCGCGTACCTGCCGCAGCTCCGCGTCGATCGCCTCCTTGCTGCGGCCTACTGCCGCGGGGGGAAGTTCCAGCAACCACTCCAAGCAGCTCGACCCTGCGGTGACAGGCTGATCGGCCTGGCGTCGCATGTGATTGTACTCAGCCGCGCTGAGCACCACGGCGGTAGGGCTGTTGCGCTTCAGCAGATGCACCGGGCCAGAGCGAAGGGCCTCCTCCACCGCCGCGATGCCGCGGCGCTTCAGCTCGGCCGAGCGGAGCACGTTCAGGGGCTGATCGGCCATCGACAGGCTCAGCATTCAGATTCTCGAGTCTACCTAGGGTTTCCAATGGGTCGGTACTGGACTCAGTACTGCGGCCAGAGGTCAATTGACGTGGACCCCGGAAACCGGTCCAGGGTGAATGAGAGTCATCATCCCGCCAGACTGGGTCGGGGACTCGACCATGAAACGCACCAGGCCACCGGCGCCGGAGCTGGTGATCGCCCAGCTCAACCGACAAGGCGCGCAGCAGTTGGTCAGCAGCGGCGCCACCGCGGCCAATGCCCTGGGCCTCACCACCCAGATGCCCGCGGTGCAGACCTTCCTGGCCCGCACCAGAAGTCAGAAGCGCTACGTCTTCGGCAAGCAGCAGGTCACCATCCGTCCGGCAGCCGCCTGGAACTTCCTGCTGGCCGATCGCCCCGCCGGCCAGGCGATCCGCGCCCTGACCTGGCTCGGCCCTGATCAGGCTTCAGCGGCTGTGCCGACCCTCCGAGCCGTGCTGCCTCCCCAAGAGTGGGAGTCGCTGCTCTTCGTTAGCGCTGAGCTGCCCCAGTGGCTGGCGGAGCTACTCAGCGAACAGGCGCACTAGGCCTGTCTGCAGCCCAAGAGAAGCGGCACTCCAGCGCCGACAGCGTTGGCCAGAACTCCCGAAGGCATTCATGATCAAAGTTGCAGTGCCTACCGAGAAGCAGCTCGCCCAGGTCCTAACGTCAAGCTCCGCCATTGCCTCCCTTACCCCCTGCATGGCAGTCTCCAGCCCCACCACAAAAAAACCGGCCGAAAGCTCCAGACAACTGTCGCGTGAGCAAGTTGACGCTCTTTTGAGGGAGCTGCGTGACCCAAGCCTGGCGCGCGAATTCCTGATGGATGCAGGCCTAATCGATGCTGACGGCCAACTGAGCCCTCCATATCGAAGTCAGGATGCCCACTCGGGCTAAAAACAGTCTTGGGCCTCTAGTTCTCTATCATGGCTCTGACAAAGGTACCGCCGAATCAGTTTTAAGCGGAAAAGAGACACTACAGCCAAGCGAAAACGATTACGATTGGCTTGGTCCAGGTATTTATTTTTGGGTTGACAGCCCAGAACGAGCACTCGAGTGGGCTAAGGATCGTAAAAAGCGCCGCTCCCGAGAGATGGGAGAACCATCTGTACTAGGGGCTTTCGCATACCCAGGTAACTGCCTCAATCTGACCGACTATGGGGTCATGGACGAATTGGCCCTTGCATACAGGGCAATAAGAACCCTGTACAAAAGAGCTGGCACTCCAATGCCCGTCAATTCAAGTCGCGCAAACGGAATCTACCTAAGGCGCCAGCGTGACTGTGCAGTGATTCAAATGGTACACAAACTTAGAAAGCGAATAGACGAGACGCCGTACGACACCGTATACGGAGTCTTTGAAGAAGGCACCAAGGTTTATCCGGGATCAGGCTTTAAGAATAAGACGCACGTACAAATATCGATCTGCAAACCTGAGATGATTCTTGGCTACTTTCGTGTTGACGGGATGACTTGAGGCCAGGTTGGCTGTGTAGAGGTGCTGGAACCGTAACCAGCCCTCGCCCAAAACGGGCTGATCTTTGCCTAAACGGTGCCTAACTGGACCTTCTGTCGTTGCCCTGTCTTTTGCTGGAAACCTTCTCTATGACTGGCTTTTTAGAAATGGGGGTCCCGGGGATCGAACCCGGCTAAGGCGAATTATGAGTTCGCTGCATTCACCAGATTGCTAGACCCCCTTGGGGCGCCGCAGCGCCCTGGGTCTCTCACCAGAGAGCGCGCACGGAGCTGGTGTAGCCCGGCGAAGTGGATCGGGGGCCGCCATCGGCGGCGGCGCCACCGCCCAGGCTGGTGCCAAAGGGGCTGGAGAGGTCGGCGGTGCGCAGGGGGGTGGGATCGTGCTGGGTTGGCATCAGATAGCGATAGGTGGTCTCCACCGCACTGCCATCCCAGACGATCGCCTGGTCGGGGAAGCCAAAACCCATCACCCGGTTGCCTTCGACACCGCCCATGGCGATCCCCAGCACATCAGTGATCTGGTGGGTGAGATCGACGCCCCGGGCGAAGGGGGAGCGATAGCTGTAATAACTGGACCGCATCACCTCGGGAACGGTCACCACCGGAGCGCAGCGGGTCATCTCCACCGGACCGGCGCCGTAGGGGCGCAGGGGATCCATGTCCGGGGCTTCGATGCTGGTGGTGCAGACCACCGGGCCCGCCTGGGCGGCACCCGCACCGATCACCAAAGCACCGGCCCCAACGCTGGCCGCCAAGAGCCAGGCGCCAAGGGCAGGATGGCGATGGCAGAGGTGCCTATTGCTGCGGCCTAATGGGCAGCCCAAGGAAAGGGTCATGGCGTCGGTACCCCGTGAGTCAATACTTTGTACCCATTCTGGACCCCAGGGGTCGGATTGGCGAATCACGGTGGGGGTAGGGCCGCCCCCCCGCCGATCCAGGCCGGCCCTGCAGCAGGATTGGGTCAGATCCCGTTCCAACTGCCAGCACCGATGGCCCCTGCCGCCGCCAGCCCCGCCTCGGCCAGCCCCGCCGCCGCCCGCGAGCGCCTGCTGACCCTCTTGGCCGAACGGGCCTATCGCCTGGGTCAGTTCACCCTGGCCTCCGGCCGCACCAGCCCCCATTACGTCAACTGCAAGCCCGTCAGCCTCAGCGGTGAAGGCCTCGAACTGCTGGGTGCCTTGCTGCTGGAGCACGTCGAAGCGGAGGCCATCGCCGTGGCGGGCCTCACCCTGGGGGCCGATCCCCTGGTGAGTGCCGTGGCCATGCGCGCCTCCCTGGACGGCCGGCGCCTCGATGCCCTGATCGTGCGCAAGGAGGCCAAGGGCCATGGCACCGGCGCCTGGCTGGAAGGGCCCCTGCCCGCCGCCGGGGCCACCATCTGTGTGCTCGAAGATGTGGTCACCAGTGGCGGCTCGGCCCTCAAGGCGGTGGAGCAGCTGCGCCAGGCGGGATACCGCGTCGACCGGGTGGTGGCGATCGTGGATCGGCAGGAGGGGGGCCTGGAAACCCTCACCGCCGCCGGCCTGGAGCTGGCCAGCCTCTTCCTTCTAAGCGAGGTGGCCGCCCGCTCCAGCAGCGCTGCCCCCTCTTCCAGCCCAACAGCTTCTAGCCCAGGCGCTGCCACCCCAACCTCTTCCACCCCAACCGCCTAATCCCCACCCCATGGCCGCCCCTGTCTTCGCCTGGGATCCCACCTCTCATCCGGGCTCCCCCCAGGCCCAACCCCGGCGCTGCGACTGGCCGGTCAGCCTGCTGCGCCTCGACGGCCCCGATGGACTGCGGTTCCTCCATGGCCAGACCAGCCAGGCCCTGGAGCAGGCCCAGGCCGGCCAGTGGCTGTCCACCTGCTGCATCACTCCCACGGCGCGGCTGCGGGCCCTGGCCGAAGTGCTGGTCGATGGCGAGGGGGCCACGCTGGTGATCCGGGCCGGGGAGGGGGAGGCGGTGCGCACGGCCCTCGATCGGGTGCTGTTTCCCGCCGATGCCGTGCACCTGGGCCCCCTGGCCGCTGGCCTACTGGTCGAAACCATCGGCATCGAAAGCGATCCCCAGGCGCCTGCAGCTGGCCGCTGGGCGCCGCTGGCGGCCCCTGACCGGGGCTGGCGCCTGGGATCCCACCTGACCCTGCTACCCGCCGGCCAACCCCTGCCGGCCGCCCTGGCGGAGCTCAAGCCCCTCAGCCCCCAGGAGCAGGACCACTGGCGACTGGGCCAGGGACTGCCCGTAGCCCCCAACGAGGTCAACGAGGACACCAACCCCTTCGAGCTGGGCCTGGCCGATCGGGTCAGCCTCAGCAAAGGCTGCTATGTGGGCCAGGAAACCCTGGCCAAACTGGCCACCTACGACGGCGTCAAACGCCAATTGCGGCGCTGGATCTGCCTGGAGCCACAGGCCGAGGACGCCGGCCTGGCCCCGGGCACGACCCTGTGGGCCGAGGGCGCCGAACCCCAGCCAGGCGCCAGCCCCCAACGGGCCGGCGTGATCACCTCCAGCCTCAGCCTGGATGGCGGCCGCCTCTGGATCGGCCTGGCCCTGGTGCGCCGCCAGGCCCTGGAATTGGGCCGCCTGCGCGCCGGCGAGGGTTCCGGGGCCCCCTGGCTGGAGTTGTCCCTGCCCGAGCGTTTCGTGGCACCCCCGGTGGGGGCCGGTTCCACCGCCAGCCGCCCCTGATTCAGGGCTGGTCCTGGTCCTGGTCGAGCAGCCAACGGGCCACGGCCCAGGTGGCCAAGTTGTCGTCCTGGTTGTAGCGAAACAGGCGCTGGAGCAGCTGGCGACTGACCTGGACGGCGGCCGGGTCGCTGGGCTGGCCGTGCCATTGGCGCCACTGCCGCCACCACATCAGGCACCGGGCCCCATCCCCCCCCTTCTGCCGCCATTCGAAACCCAGCCAACCCGCCACGCTCTTGAGGCCATAGCTGGGCACCGGCAGCAACCAGTGGCGCCGCAGCCGGGCATGCACATCCACCAGGCGCGAACGCAGGCGGGCCCGGGCCTCGGGCGTCACCCCCTGGCGCTCGGCCAGGCGCAGCAGGCTGATGGCCTCGGTTTCGCCGTAATGGAGCACGGGCCAGTCGGGATAGCGCTCGAGCAGGGCCTGCAGGCGACGCCAAAGCCTGGCTTCGCCGTGGTGCTGCAGGGCCAGCAGCGGCGTAGAGGGCGCCGCCTCGGCACTGGCGGGCCAGGGAACTGACGCCCCCCCCGGACGCCCTGCCGCGCCGCCTTGCCGCCGCAACCGCACCACCCCATGCAGAAAGTCGTCCCGGGCATCGGGGTCCGATTCGATGTCGTACAGCAACACCCCCGGCGCCCTCGCCAGCTCCGGCAGGGCGGGGCCGCGAGCCAGCCGCCGGGCCTGCCCCCCCTGCTGCACCAGGGCCTGGGCCACCAGTTTGGGCGCCATCTCCCGGTGCTGTTCGCCATGGGCGGCCAGGGCGTCCGCCAGGTGCCCAGGGTCGGCTGCCGCCAGGTCGGCAAGGCTGCCGATGCCGGCCTCCAGGAGCAGTTCCCGGCGCTTGCCGCCGATGCCACTCACCTCACTGAGGTGGCCCTCCTGGCGGGCCTCGCCATCGCAGAGCTCCCGCCACGAGCACAGGGTGCATTTTTTGCGGTCGCTCACCAGGGGGGGCGGCCCTTGGCGCTCCAGGTCCCCCGCCAGGCGGCTGAGGCTCTGGTCCAGTTGGCCCCCCAGGGAGCCCGCCAGGTTCACCGGTTCGGGCCTTCGGGTGCCGGCGCCGCCCAGCACCAGGCCCTGGTCCACCGGCGCCCCCTGGTGCTCTGCCAGCAGCCGGCCCCACAGGGCCAGCACCAGGCGATGCTCCCGGGTGACGTGGTGCCCCTGGCGGGCCAGCACCGGCTGATAGCGAAACG
>JAPLIF010000228.1 GCA_026389255.1 Cyanobacteriota bacterium | reverse complement strand
GTGGTGCTCCTTCGGTAGCAGGTTCTCTAGGGCACCGACCTTGCGCATCAGGGCAAAGAGGTTGGTGTAATTGAAGAAGAACACATGCAGACCCATCTCAATATGGTTGCCTTCCGGGTCTTCCCAGCTGCCCACCTTGCCGCCCATGAACGGCCTGGCCTCATAAAGATCGACCTCGTGGCCAGCTTCGACCAGATCCACGGCGGCGGACAAACCCGCCAGACCGGCGCCCACGATGGCGACTCTCACCCTTGCGCTCCCATCCAAATCCGAATCTAGGCAGGGGGGCCTCCCCATCGCAGGTGGACAACCGCCTAAGGCCCAAATGCCCCCAGGGCTACCCGAGCCGGGCAGGAGTCCATAGAGTGAATGCCTTCGGCTCCGCAGGATCAGCAGTCATGAACAGTGCCCCCAGCAGTGATGTCGCCCTGAGCGAGGCTCCTGCCGCTACCTACACCGGCATCGATGGCAAGGGCATCCTGATCACTGAACCAGCGATGCGCCAGTTGGGCTCCTTGGTGGGCCAGCAGGGCCAAGCCAAGCTCCTGCGGGTGGGGGTGCGCTCCGGCGGCTGCAGCGGCATGAGCTACACCATGGACTTCATTGACGCCGCCGGCATTCGCGACGATGACGAGCGGTACACCTACAAACCCTCCGAGGGCGCTGCATTTGAGGTGGTGTGCGATCCCAAAAGCCTGCTTTACATCTATGGCATGCAGTTGGATTTCTCCTCGGCCCTCATCGGCGGTGGTTTCAATTTCACCAACCCCAACGCCTCCCAGACCTGCGGCTGCGGCAGCTCCTTCGCGGTCTGAACCCTGGCAGGCGGGTGTCGGCATGGGAATCTGACATCGGCTCTTTTCACCGGCAGCGCTCGCACCCATGACGGCCAGTCCCGAATCCCTTTTCGATCAGGCGATTGCCCGCTACCGGGAAGGCACCCCCCCGGAAGAACTGATCGACGATTTCCTGGCCCTCACGAGCCAATCCCCCAAACTCTCAGCGGGGTGGACCTGCCTGGCCTGGCTGCAATTGCTGCTCGACCAACCCCGGGCCGCCCTGTTGTCCGCCCGCAATGCGGTCCGGCTCAACCCCCAAGATCCCCAGGCCCGCATCAACCTCAGCGTGGCCATGCTCGAAACCGGTGCCAAAGGGGTGCGGGAGCATGTGGAAGTTGTCAAGAAGGTCCTGGTCCTGGCTCCGGAAATGGCCGATGAGCTGAACGGCTCCATCGCCGATGGCTTGCAGCGCCGGCCGGGCTGGACCGCTCTGGCCAAGGTGCGGGATTGGCTGCAGACGTGAGCCGGATCCTGCTGATCAGCAACGGCCATGGCGAAGATCTCAGCGGATCCCTCCTGGGCCGCCAACTCCGCCAACGTCAGCAATCGGTAGAGGCCTTCCCCCTTGTCGGCGCTGGAGAGGCCTACCGCCAGGCCGGCCTCAAAGTGATTGGCCGGACCCGCAACTTCAGCACCGGTGGACTCGGTTACACCAGCCTGAAGGGACGCCTGACCGAGCTAGGGCAGGGGCAAGTGCAATATCTTTTCAGCCGGATCCTGACCTTGATCCGTCAGCGGCGTGATTACGCACTGGTGGTGGCCGTTGGCGATCTAGTTCCCGTGCTGGCGGCCTGGCTCAGCGGCCGACCCACTGTGGTGTATCTAGTGGCCTACTCCAGCCATTACGAAGGCAAGCTGCGGCTGCCATGGCCCTGTGGCTGGCTGCTGCGTCAGCGCCGCATTCGGGCCATCTGGAGCCGGGATGCCCTCACGGCCGACGATCTGAGTGGACAACTGGGGCGCCCCGTCCGATTCCTGGGCAATCCCTTTCAGGATGCGGTAGCCGCCGCAGCGACCCCCACCCCCGCCGCCGCCGGCAATTCCCCCCAAGGGCTGGGGCTGCTGCCCGGCAGTCGCCTGCCGGAAGCCAAAGCCAACCTGGTGTTGCTGCTGGAGGTGCTCCAACGGCTACCGGAGTCCCTGCAACAACCGGGGGCCTTGCGGTTGCAGGCGGCCTTGGTGGGGGCGCTGACCGCGGCCGAGGTCCTTGATGCCGCGGCGCCCTTGGGCTGGACCCTGGGGGAAGCGGGCCGGGGCCATAACGACACGGTGCTGCGCCGGGGGCCTCTGGTGCTTCGCTTGGTTTGGCATGGGTTTGTCGAGGTGCTGCGCGACAGTGACCTAGTGCTGGCGATGGCCGGAACCGCGGTCGAGCAGGCCGTCGGCCTGGGCAAACCGGTGCTGCAACTGGCCGGATCCGGCCCCCAGTTCAACGGGCGCTTCGCCGAAGCCCAACGGCGCCTGCTTGCACCAGGGGAAAGCGGCCAGGATGCCACCATCCGCACCACCGCAGCGATGCTGGCCGCCCAACTGGAGCGGCTGGGCGATCCAGAACGGGGACCGGCCTGGCGACGGGAGCTAGCCGAGATTGGGGCGGCACGGCTGGGTCCCCCCGGCGGCAGCGCCCGCCAGGCTGAGGCCATCATGGAAACGCTTGTTTCGCTTCGCCAGCCGTGCCGATGACAGGTTCCCAGGCCAAGCCCACCGCTCCGAGCACCCCGCCGCCCCCCGCCACCAAGGGCCTTTGGGGCAGCCTCAAGCAGCTGCTGGATCGGATCTTGGTGGTGAATGTCTTTTTGGTCATCGGTGCCGCCCTCTGGTTTGGCCTGGCCGTGGTGCTGCAAGGCCAGGGCCGGGGAGGGCCACTCCAGGCCTTCCAGAGGCTCTGGGAGCCGCTGATTATGCCGGCGGTGGGCCTGCTGATGGCGGCGGCCCTGCTCAGCGGGATGCTGGGCTGGTGGCAGCGGCGAGGGCAGCCTTGAGGTCGCCGTAGTCGAACTCAAAACTCAGATCTGACAAGCGCTCCGAGACAACCTGCTGACCTTCCAGGACCACCTTGGCGCCATCCCCCAGCAGCAACTGCAGAACGGGGCCTGGCACGGGCAACAGCGAAGGCCGATGCAGGGCGGCCCCCAGGGCGTTGGAGAAATCGACCATCCG
>JAPLIF010000154.1 GCA_026389255.1 Cyanobacteriota bacterium | reverse complement strand
ATCCCGCACCGATGAGCGGATTGGGGGTGTGGCCGTTGTGGCGCCCTTCACGATCGAGAATGGTCTGCTGACCCAGACCCTCAAGCAACGGCGGGATCGCATCGCCCAGCGGGACGCGGGGGCGATTGAGGCTTTTTACAGCTGAGGCGCAGGGGGATCTTCACAGGGCCAACAATTCCTGCCGCACGTGATGCAGCCGGATCAGGGGCGGGGCTTCTCCCTCCTCAAAGTGGCATTGCACGGCATCCCGGATCTCCCGGTGCAGCTCCTCCCGGTTGTCGGCCTCCGTGTGGAAGTCTGGCAGCGATTGCTGGCCCCTGGACTGCCGCGGCAACAGGAGGCAGCTGCAGCAGCCGCATGAGCCAGCCCCCTACCGACTCGCCCTACCGGTGGCGACCTGATCACCTTGAGGCAATCCGCATCGTCCTCTCCATCCCGGCCCTGATGCCGGCGATCCGGGCCATCAGCGACGCGATGGCGGATCTTGAACAGCTCTACCCCGATGCGATCCCGACCGCTCGGCGGGAGCTGGACGCCATCGCGACCATCGACACCGAGCTGGCCGGGCTTGGCCCCGAGCAGCTGCAGGCACCACCGTGACCACCCTGCGGGGCCTCAACCCCACCATCAACAACCGCCTGTCGGATCCACTGCCCCTGGGGAGCTGGCTGTTCATCCCCAAGCGCCGCGCCGCCGCCAACGCCGACACCAGCACCACCAGCCTGCCAGCTGGCTTTTATACCCCCGAAACCCTGGCCACCTATCTGGGGGTGTCGCTCTCGACCATCTACAGCTGGAACTCCAGCGGCTACGGACCTCCCTTCGTGAAGCTGGGGAACCTGGTCCGCAACACCTACGAGGACGTGGAGCTGTGGCTGGCCAGGCAGCTGGAGCTCTCGCGGGGCTGACCAAGCCCGCGAATCAGGGAGACCTGTTCAGCTTTGCTGATTTGGTCGGATCTCGACCCAGGGCTCTCCCTCACGCAGATGATCCATTGCCCTCAGCAGGGTGGTGGCAAGAACCTCCTGCAGGGCAGTGTTGCTCCTGCAGGGCAGTGTTGCTGCAGTTCCCCAGGCGCAGCCAGATCACCTTTGGCGGAGGGCCCTGTTCATCCAGAAGGCGGATGAAGTCCCGATCCTTGGTCATCACCACAACTCCTGCCTCTCGTGCGGCACGAAAGATCGCCGCGTCGCTGGCATCGCGCAGTCCGACATCTCGGACAGCAAATGCCTGGATGCCCCACTCCTGCGCATCGATCCAGCCCGCTAGCAGCGGCGGAAGCTGGGCATCCAGCCAGAGCTTCATCCCACCAGAACGGGATGGTCGATCTCACGGGCTGCATAGGCCAGGGCTGCTTTTAGATCCTCGGCTGCCAGATCCGGGAAATCGGCCAGGATCTGCTCGCTGCTCTGCCCGGCGGCATAGAGCTCAAGGATGTCCTGCACGCGGATCCTCATGCCACGGATACAGGGCCTGCCCCCGCACTGGTCGGGATTGTGGGTGATGCGGCTGCTCATGCTTCAAGGCTAAGCGCCTCTGGCCGGTGGGTCGCCATCAGGATCTGCAACGGCCATGAGCAACCTCGGGCGCCGGACAGTGTCGATCAGCAGGTTCTGCAGCAACTCCCGAGTGCTCACCAGCAGATGCGCCAACAGCGCCGCCGTGATCTTGGGCTCTGCGACCCGATCCCCCCGGCAGTCAGCCAGGGCGGCTCGTAGCTCACCGGCCTCGCGGCTGATGTTGGCCGCCATCGCCTCCGAGCGCGATGAGGCCTAACAGCAGGTGCTCCAACTCCGCAAGGACCGCCTCCTAGAGCGTGCCTTCTCCCAGGCCGAGTGCCGCAATGGCGGGTGACGCCCGCGGGACGTTCTTTGACATCTTCAAGGGGCAGCTGGGGACCTGCTTCCGCCTCGCCACTGGCGGGGATGGCAAGGACGTGCTCGAACCCCTCGACGGCCAGGGGAAACCCCTGCTGGGTGATGACGGCCGGCCGATGACCACCAGCGAGTTCCTCGATCAGATGCGCGTGCATCCCGTCTATGGCTTCCTGTTCCAGCAACGGGGCCCGGCCGGTATGCAGGCCGCTGGTGGACTGACGGTGTCGGGCATCGGCAGCAACGGCGAGCCGATCAATCCCCAGGCGATGACGGCGTCCGAGCTGTACCGGGCTTCCTTTGCGGTGAACGGGCGGGGGGCTCGTCGCTGAGACCAGGCCTGGTCCGTCGCATGGTTGCTGCCTAGCGGAAAGGCCCATTGCCGAGGGGATGGCGGCAGCGCTGGGGGCCTGGGGTTCGGTCCTCCCGGTTGACCGGAGCCCCATGGGCTGAGAGCCTTGGCACTGACTTTCCAAAATCATGGCCGACGGCACGACCTTCTCGATCAAGCGCCAGATCACCGTTCGGGCTGTGGTAACCCCCCGCTGGAAGGAGGATGCCGAGCGGGAACTCAGCAACGCCATCAGCAGCTTTGACCAGCAATTGGCCCAGCTGGAACAGGAGGGTCAGCGGCTGGTGGACGAAATCCGTCGCCAGAGCATCAATCCCCTTGATCCCCGCGTGCAGGAACAGGTGGGTTCCCTGCAGCAGCAGGTGGCCGCCAAGCGGGCCGAGATCGAAGAACAGAAACGCCAGGTTCTGGAACAGCAACGCCAGGTGCGTGAGCTGGAGATGGAACAAATCGTGGATCAGGGCCAGCTGGAGAGCTTTTGCCAGGTCGGGATGGGCGACAACCTGGTGGAGAAACTCCAGGCGGCTGTTGTCGTTCGCGATGGTGTGATCGAAGCGATGGAGGGGGCTGGTTAGGATCCGGCCCATTCCGAGCGGCAGCCTGCCAGTGGCCACCCACGACATCTTCATGCCCGCCCTCAGCTCCACGATGACGGAGGGCAAGATTGTCGAATGGCTGAAAAAACCCGGTGATCGGGTCATCCGGGGCGAATCCGTCCTCGTGGTGGAGTCCGATAAGGCCGATATGGACGTGGAGGCGTTCCAGGAGGGATTCCTGGCCGCCGTGCTGGTGGAGGCCGGTGGCACGGCCCCCGTGGGCGAAACGATTGGCCTGATCGTCGAAAGCGAAGCCGAGATTGAGGCGGCCCGGGCCCAGGCGCCTGCCCCTGGTGCCGCTGCCGTCGCCGCGCCAGCGCCCATTGCCCCGGACGCTGTTGCAGCCCCGGCCCCGGTAACTGCACCGCCCCCGCCGCCCCCGTTGGCGCCTGTCCCGGCGGCTGCCCCCTTGGCCCCTCCGGTCGCCGCTCCCGTCGCCCCCGTTGCGGCCAACGCCCCCGTTGCGGCGGACGGTCGTCTGGTGGCCACCCCCCGGGCCCGCAAGCTGGCCAGCCAACTGGGGGTGGCCCTTGAGGGCCTGCGGGGCAGTGGCCCCCACGGTCGCATCCAGGCCGAGGATGTGGAGCAGGCCGCCGGCCAGCCGGTCAGTTTGCCCCGGGTGGCCGAAGGCACCGCCCCAGCTACTGCCCCCGCCACCAGTGCCCCAACCCCGGCCGCGGCGCCCCCGGCGGCGACAGCACCGGCGGGCCAGGCCTTTGGCCGCCCCGGCGAGACCGTGGCCTTCAACACCCTGCAACAGGCGGTCAACCGCAACATGGTGGCCAGCCTGGCGGTGCCGAGCTTCCGGGTGGGTTACACCATCACCACCGACAAGCTGGATGCCTTCTACCAACAGGTGAAGCCCAAGGGGGTCACGATGACGGCGCTGCTGGCCAAGGCCGTGGCGGTCACCCTGGCCCGCCATCCCCAGGTCAACGCGGCAGCCACCGAGGCCGGCATGGCCTATCCCACTGCGGTCAATGTGGCCGTGGCCGTGGCCATGGAGGATGGTGGCTTGATTACCCCAGTGCTGGCCAGCGCCGACCGGAGCGATCTCTACAGCCTTTCGCGCCAATGGGCCGATCTGGTGAAACGGTCCCGCTCCAAGCAGCTCAAGCCGGAGGAGTACAGCACGGGCACGTTCACGCTGTCCAATCTGGGCATGTTCGGGGTCGACCGCTTTGATGCGATCCTTCCCCCCGGTACCGGGGCCATTCTGGCCGTGGCGGCCTCCCGGCCGGTGGTGGTGGCGCTCAAGGATGGCTCCATTGCCGTTCGTCGGCAGATGCAGGTCAACCTCACCTGTGATCACCGGGTCATCTACGGAGCCGATGCGGCCGCCTTCCTCAAGGATCTGGCCTCCCTGATCGAAAATCGACCCGAAACGCTTGCCTTCTGAGCCGAACCAGGTCCCTGATCCCGGCATCGAAGGGCCCCTAACGGATCAGCCGGCCCATGCCGATGAATGGCTCTCCAGCTATGCCTATGAGCTGCCGGAGGCTTCCATTGCCCAGGTGCCTGCCGAACCGCGGCACCAGGCCCGGATGCTTGTGGTCGGGCCGGAGCCCACCAGTTGCCATCGCCACGTCTGGGATCTGGTCGAGGAACTCCGGCCCGGTGATCTGCTGGTGGTCAACAACACCAGGGTGATGAAGGCCCGCCTGCGGGCCCAACGGGCCAGCGGCGGCAGCATTGAGATTCTGGTGCTGGAACCCTGGATGCCCGACGGCATCGCCCAGCCGGAACCTGGCGCTGCGGACTGGTTGTGCCTGCTGCGGCCGGCCAAGCGGGTGCGCCTCGGCGAGTGGTTACGGCTGCAGGGACCCCTGGCTGGGGCTCCTGCGGGGCCCCCACTCAAGCTGCAGGTTCGGGGCGTGGATGGGGCCAGTGGCGGCCGGATCGTTCGCTTCCCAGCAGGGTATGCCAAGGCGGCCGACCTGGAGCCCCTGCTCAATCTCTATGGGGAGGTGCCCCTGCCCCCATACATCCATCGCTGCGTGGCTCAGGACAGCCAGCGTTACCAGACCCGCTTTGCGGCCCGTCCCGGGGCGGTGGCGGCTCCGACCGCCGGCCTCCATCTCAGTGATGCCCTGCTGGCGGCCCTGGCGGCTGGGGGAGTGACGATCGCGCCGATCACCCTGCATGTGGGCCTGGGCACGTTTCGGCCCCTGGAAACCGAGGACCTGCGCCAGTTGCAGCTGCACAGCGAGTGGGTGGAGGTGAGTCCCGCATTGGTGGCCCAGGTGGAAGCATGCCGGGCCCGGGGCGGCCGGGTGGTGGCGGTGGGAACCACCAGCGTCCGTTGCCTGGAGGCGGTGGCGGCCCTCAACGGAGGCCAGTTGCGGCCCTACCAGGGGCCTGTGTCCATGGTGATCCGGCCCGGATTCCGGTTCGCGGTCGTGCAGGGTCTGCTAACGAACTTCCATCTGCCGCGCAGTTCGTTGCTGCTGCTGGTGAGTGCCCTGATCGGCCGGCAGCGGCTACTGGCTCTGTACCAGAACGCCATTGAGGCCGGCTATGGCTTTTTTTCCTATGGGGATGCCATGTTGATTACCCCGGAAGCCGTCCTGGA
>JAPLIF010000365.1 GCA_026389255.1 Cyanobacteriota bacterium | reverse complement strand
CCCCTGGCCATCGCACGGGCGGATCAGTATTTCGAGACCTTGGCTGCAGCGTCAGTCATGGCCGATCGTGATGCCCGCGCCGCCACGATTGGGGCCGAGATCGGGATGGCGGCCCAGGCCGCCCATGGTGTGCCGGATCTGCCAGGCGCCCTGTTTGATGAGCTGGTGGATCTGGTCGAAGCCCCCCAGGTGCTGACCGGATCGGTTGAAGATCGCTACCTGGCGCTGCCGCCCGAGGTGCTGAGCACCGTGATGCGGACCCATCAGCGCTATGTCCCCCTGGGCCGCCCCGGGGCCCAGGCCGATTCCTTGGCCCTGGAGGCGCGGGAGTTGCTGCTGCCCCAGTTCCTGTTCGTGGCCAATGGCCGTGATCCCGCCGCCGCCGACACGGTGCGGCGCGGCAACGAGAGGGTGTTGAGGGCCCGGTTGGCCGACGCTGCCTTTTTTGTGAGGGCCGATCGCTCCGCCGCCAGCATCGATCGTCGCGCGCAACTGGATCGGGTCACCTTCGCTGAAGGATTGGGCAGCCTGCTCGATCGGACCCAGCGCATCGAATGGTTCACCGACGCCCTGCTCGAGGCCCTGGCCCCGGGGGCCCCGACGGCGGCAGCAGCCCGCCGAGCCGCCCATCTCTGCAAACACGACCTGGTCAGCCAAATGGTGGGGGAATTTCCCGAACTCCAGGGTGTGATGGGGGGCAAATACCTGCTGGCCGAAGGGGAGCCCCGGGCCGTGGCCCTGGCGGTGCAAGAGCACTACCTGCCCCGTGGTGCGGGCGACAGCCTGCCGACCTCCGATGCGGGCGCGGTGGTGGCCCTGGCGGAACGGCTTGAACTGCTGCTCAGCAGCTTCGCCAGGGGCGAGAGAGCGAGTGGATCCTCCGACCCCTATGGGCTGCGTCGGGCCGGCAACGGGGTGCTCCAGATTCTTTGGGATCGGGGCTGGAGACTGGATCTGGCGGTTCTGGTGCAGCGTTCCTGCCGGCATTGGGTGGCGTTGCTGCCCCACCTGAGCATCGATGAGTCTTCCCTGGAGGCCAGCATGGTCGAGCTGCTGCGCCAGAGGCTGGTCAGCCAGTTGGAGGAGGAAGGATTCGATGGCGATCTGGTCCAGTCGGTCGCTGGAGAGACCGTGGCGCCAGCCCGGTTATTGGGGGACCCGGCCGATGCCCGCCGCCGTTTGCTGCTGCTGGCCGATCTGCGGCGTCAGGGCCAACTGGCTGGCTTGCAGTCGGTCGTGCAGCGGGCTTCGCGCTTGGCGACTAAGGGGGACCTAGGCCCTGAGGTGTTGGGGCCCGAGGGCAGCGTTGATGCCGAGCTATTCAGTTCGCCGTGCGAGGCGGCGATGCTGGGCATCATTGAGACCCTGCGGCCCTACGCCGAGGCCCGGGATGGATCGGGATATGGGGAGTTAGCCCAAGGTCTCGCCCAGAGCGCCAGCGCCCTGGGTGAATTCTTCGATGGACCCCAGAGTGTCCTGGTGATGGCAGATGACCCAGCGGTGCGGCGCAATCGACTGAATCTGCTGGGCATCCTGCGCAATCAGGCATCCCAGCTGGCTGATTTCAACAGCCTCAGCGGCTGAGGGCCGGTTGACGATCCGCTGCGGAGGTGGCCCCTGCATCCTGACCCAAGCCATGGATGGTTTGGGTGTCGGTGTCCGTGGCTGCGGGGGGGGCCATCATGAGGGCGACTTCCTCTTCTGTGCGCACGGCACTGGCCACCGGCCGATACCCAGAAGGGGCTAAGGCCTGCCCGCGCAGAACGGAGGCGAGGGTACGGAAGGTGAGTTTGAGCTGTTGCCAGGGGTTCATGGTTACAACTCTTTTGTAGAGGTAGCTGTCGAAAGTCAGACGCTGCACATCGAGGTCATCGCACATTTCAACGAAGGCCTCGCGAGCCGCATCGTTGCTGTAAAAAACATTTTGAAGAATTTCGAGAACCTTGTAGGTTGGGCCATACTTCTTGTCCCATTTCTTCAGGTAAATCTTTAAGTCGGCCTCGCTTGGAATACGGGTACCACCGGCGCAGGCGTTAACGATTTCCTCAGCACACATGCGACCACTTTTGGCAGCAAAATAAATGCCTTCTCCCGAGCTCTTGGTGACATACCCAGCTGCGTCACCCACCAGGGCCATGCGGCCCACCACTCTTCTGGGGCGGGGATGCTCGGGAATCGGATGGGCTTCCACCTTGATCACCTCCCCCTTAAGCAGCCGCTTGCTGGCGCGTTCGCGGATGCCCTGCTGCAGGCCCTTGATCAGGGACTGGTTTTTCTGCATCGTTCCGGTGCCAACGGCAACGTGGTCGTACTTGGGAAAGACCCAGGCATAGAAGTCCGGTGAGACGTCAGTACCGACATACATTTCAGCCAAATCTTCGTAGTACGCCATTTCTTCCTTAGGTAAACGAATGCGTTCCTGGAATGCGATGGCCACGTTGTAGTCGCCGGCATCCATGGCCTTGGCTACCCGGCTGTTGGCGCCATCGGCACCAACGATGAGGTCCACTTCCATGCTCTTCAGTTCGCCTGTTGGACCCCCACCGGCATAGTCGGCGTAATGGATCGTGTAGGGTCCTTGGCGGTTCTTGCCAGTGTCGATCCGTTGAACCAGGCCATTGATCAGCTGGGTTCCTAGGGATGCGGCCCGATCACGTAAGAAGCTATCGAGAACTTCGCGGCGGCACATGCCGATGTATTCATTGCTGTTCGGTAGATGGATGTCCACCTCTCGATTGGAGGGGGAAATCATCTTCATGTTGCGAACCTTGCGGTCGATGATGGATTCAGGCAGGTCAAATTCTTCGACCATGCATAAGGGAATCGCACCACCACAGGGTTTGGCGTTATCGAGCTTCCGCTCAAACAACCAGGTTTGAATGCCAGCATTGGCTAGCACTTCAGCAGCACAAGATCCACTAGGGCCGCCGCCCACAACTGCGACTCGCAACATCTTGAAACCTTTAAATGCCAGGTGTTCTCCCTGAAACGTAACACCACAAGCCCGACCTTCGTGACTTTCCCCCCAGGAATGGGGACATAGCTTGTTGTAAAAGGGGTGGGGCAGTGAACTTTCGTTATGTGTCCGGGCTGCCCTGGCAGGTCTGTGCCATTTAAATTGTCAAGCGAGAAGCATGCCTCTCAGCAATGGCTTCATCGCTCACCAACCCAGCTGCAGCAAGCGGTTTGACCAGTTTCCCCATGGTGCTCCCGCACTTTCGGATGGGTCCAGACCTCCGCTTTATGCCGAGGTGGATTCTGCTTCTTGGCGATCCTGGCCATCTATAGCTTCTCTTCAAGAAGCTTTCGCCTACATGGGGTTCCAGTTAAATGTTTTTGATGAACCCTGACACAGCCCCATCGAGGCCGGGAGGTTGGCCCTTTGAAGGCTACCCTTAGGGGCAGGCTTCCAACAGAACATTGACCTAGAGCTTATAAGGTTTGGCTGTTAGCGGAGGTGTTGGAATTTTTATATTGGTTTAAGGATGAGACGGCCATAGAGAGATTGTTAAACGCTTCCCTCTAGCCTTGAGTCCGAAGGTGCTCAGTGGAGTCCACTCCACCCCGGGGCATAACTTTGGTTGGTCAAAACTTGAAAAATGAAAGCATCTTTCTCGATTGAAAGGATGTTTTCTAAGATTTTAATTGATCATTGCTGAGCATGTCCTATCCCATGCATAGAAAGGCATGCCCAGCAGTCAGAGCAGTGAATCGGCAACGCGTTGCATATCGGCTCTGAAATGGATGGCAAGTCACTATAGAAACACGTTTGCGGCTACGGTAAACTTTCTAGAACTATTCGTAGCAGCTTTGTCTAGAGCTTTGCGGCAGTGGCAAGATGGACCTCCAGCATCGGAATGGATGGGCCTTGGCTTCCTGCATGGCTGATGGGGTAACCCACCGCTAATGATCCGCAGGCCAGCGGCCTTGTTCTTGCTCAAGCATTTAACATCTCTACAGTACAGGTTTTCGATGTGTCGCCTCCGACGTTTCGAGACGACATTCCCTTGGCGCGGCGCAGCCGGGCACCGGTTTCCCGCCGTGCGCCGCTTTGGCTGTCCTTTCTACGCGGCCTCTTTTTCCTTGGCCTGGCCTTTTCCGCCTTGATTTTACTGCGCCAAGGAGGCTGGATGTCCTGGCTTGGGCCTGCCCCCGTGGCGGGTCTACGGGAGCGCCCCACGCCAGATGGACGACTTCTCGGCCATTTCCCTTACCCGGAAGCTCCCCCCGGGGTCCTTGTGGCCTTGGGGTCAGGGCTGCAGCTTAGGTCGGAGGCAGCTGCCGCCATTCATGCCATGCAGCAGGCCGCCGCCGCTGAAGGCGTCGACCTGCAGGTGTTGAGTGGCTTCCGTTCGATTGACCTACAAAGGAGTCTGTTTTTCGACGTCAAGGCCGAGCGCAATCAGGATGCCCATACACGGGCCAAGGTCAGCGCCCCCCCCGGTTACTCCGAACACAGCACCGGCTATGCGGTGGACCTCGGTGATGGTGGCCAACCATCGACCAATCTCAGTCAAAACTTTGAAAATACCCCGGCCTACCAGTGGTTGTCCCGGCATGCGGGCCGTTATCACTTCAGCCTTTCGTTCCCCAAGGGAAATCAACAGGGGGTGAGTTACGAACCCTGGCACTGGCGTTTTGAGGGGTCTTCAGATGCCTTGCGGCTGTTCGAGCCAGCCCAGCGACTGGTCCCCTGACCCAGGCGAGGCGCAAGGTAGAATTAATTTTCGCTTCAGTAGCCTGACGCGGCGAAAACCAAATAAGCATGCCGTTAAAGCATGCCGGTCTCCCGCAACAGCCCTGGTTTCGAATTTTCCTCCCTCCCAACCGAAAACATCATGAGCGGCGACAGCAAAGGCGCCCCAATTCGCAATATCGCGATCATTGCCCACGTTGACCACGGCAAAACCACCTTGGTGGATGCCCTGCTCGGCCAATCCGGCATCTTTCGCGCTGGCGAAGCTGTGCCCACCTGCGTGCTTGATTCCAACGATCTGGAGCGGGAGCGGGGAATTACAATTCTTTCCAAGAATACTTCTGTTCATTATAACGGTACTCGAATTAATATTGTTGATACCCCTGGCCACGCCGACTTTGGTGGCGAAGTCGAACGGGTTCTAGGTATGGTTGATGGCTGTCTGCTAATTGTTGACGCCAATGAGGGGCCCATGCCCCAGACGCGATTCGTATTGCGAAAAGCCTTGGAAAAAGGTCTAAGGCCGATTGTGTTTGTTAATAAAATTGACCGAGCCCGCGTTGACCCCGAGCAGGCTGTTGACAAGGTTCTCGACCTTTTCCTGGAGTTGGGTGCGGACGACGACCAATGTGATTTTCCCTATCTTTTTGGCAGTGGCATGGCCGGCTATGCCAAACCTGACATGGCAACGGAAAGCGACACGATGAAGCCGCTTTTCGACGCCATCCTGCGCCATGTACCACCGCCGGTGGGGGATCCCAACAAACCCCTGCAGTTGCAGGTCACGACCTTGGATTACTCCGATTTTCTGGGGCGTATCATGATCGGACGCGTCCACAACGGCACCATCAGTGGTGGCCAGACCGTCGCCTTGATTCGCGAAGATGGCAGCATCAAACGGGGGCGAATCAGCAAGCTTCTTGGTTTTGAAGGTTTGCAACGGGTCGAAATTCCTGAGGCTCGTGCCGGCGATCTCGTCGCCGTTGCTGGGTTTGATGAGGTCAACATCGGCGAAACGATTGCCTGTCCTGATCACCCTGAGGCCCTGCCCTTAATTCGGGTCGATGAGCCCACTTTGCAAATGACCTTTGTGGTCAATGACTCTCCTTTTGCCGGCAAGGAAGGCAAGTTTGTGACCAGTCGCCAACTGCGCGATCGCCTACAGAAGGAATTACTGACCAATGTGGCTTTACGGGTTGAAGATACCGATTCACCCGATCGATTTTCTGTGAGCGGTCGCGGTGAGCTGCACCTCGGCATCTTGATTGAAACCATGCG
>JAPLIF010000199.1 GCA_026389255.1 Cyanobacteriota bacterium | reverse complement strand
CGGGGCTTGGCGGGCCTGGCCAGGCTCGCCTGGAGCACTAAGGCTTCCTGTTCGCCGGCATAGCCACTGGTTTCGGCTGTCAGCGCATCATCGTTTTCGCCGATGATGTGGACTTTTTGGCGTTGTTTCTGGGGCGAACGGCTGCGCAAGGCTTCCAGTTTTGCGCTGTCATCCCAGTCAGGACGACGAGCCCGCGTGGAGGGAGCCCCCGCCACCGGCGCCCGGAAGCCGGGGCGTTTGGGGGGAGCAGCCGTGGGGGCGGCTGTGGGGCGGACCAACTCGGGGTCACCGCTGGCGCCTGCGGGTCCTTGGCGGCGGGGGGCGGGAGGGGCAGGACGCCCATTGGGCTTCTGCAGCTGCATGAGCTCGCCCGGTGCCATCGGCTTGCGCATGCCTGCCGGCATCCCCGGCCGACCTGGGGCGGCCGGACGACCGCTGCTGGTGGTGGTACCTGGATCGGCACTGTCCCGGCGGATGGGCTTGCCCACCAGCTCCAAGGGAGTGGCCCCTGGCCGTCCGGGGCCTGGGGAGGGGCGTGAACCGGGTGCCGCAGGCCGACTGCCGGCCGTACCGGCGCGCACCGGAGCGGGAGCGCCGGGTCTTTGGGACCGGGAGGCGGGGGGAGCGGGTCGGACGGAAGGTGGCGCAGGCCGGGCCGAGGGCGGGGCCGGCCGTACGGCTGGGGGGGCAGGCCGCACCGAAGGGGGTGGTGGCTGCTTGACGGAGGGTGCCGCACCCTTGATGACCGGAGCAGGCGGCTTGGTACCAGGGGCGGCGGGGGCCGTGCCGCCTGGTTGGGGACGGCCTACCAGTTGGGGTCGGGCTCCACCACTGACCGCGGGCGGGCGCACGGGGGCACCGGTAGCACGGGGACCAGGGCTCGGCGGCGCGGGGCGCTGACTGCCTTCGGGCCGCGGTGAGGGTGTAACAGGGGGCCGGGTGGGCTGGGATACCGCTGTCGGTTTGGTTGACTCGGGTCGACGAACCTCCTGGACCGGCCGGGGGGATTGTGCCGCAGGTCGCGCTGCGGAGGCTGCGGCAGGGGCTGCAGCCGTTGAAGAGACGCCAGACTGGGCCGATGCCGATTCGTGGGTGTCGTTAGGAGCAACGGCCGCTTCCTGCCGGGGGTTTGGAAGATTCGCCGCGGGGCGAACCGCCTGGATTCGGGTCGCTTCAGATGCTGCTGGCTTGGCAGGCAAGGGCCGGACGGAGGGAGGATTGACGATTTCGGCGGGTCGGCTCGGTGGACTTGCGGGTGCTGGGGCGGCCCGGGCCGGTGCTGGCCGTGCGGGAGCTGCTGCGGCCGCAGCTGGCCGTGCGGGAGCCGCGGCGGCCGCAGCTGTAGAGGGCGCCACGGGTTTGGCGGGGGGTGCAGGAGGCTCAGTCCCTGAAGTTGGGCCAGTTGCCTGGATCGCCTTTTTCACGGCGAGGATGGCGTTGGGGGCTGGTGTAGGTGCAGCAGCTCCGCCACCGTTGCTTTTGGTGCGGATCAGTGCCCGAATGCGCCCCGCCTCATCTTCGCTGATGGAGCTGCTGTGGCTGCGTGCCGGGATGGACAGGGTCTCGGCGGCGTCGAGCACGTCCTTGTTGTCTAGGCCCAGGTCCCTGGACAACTCATAAATCCTCATTTTGCCGCTGGTGGTCATTCAGGTCTCTGATTCGGTCGGGGGTAACCGCGGTGTCCGGGCCACGGTCGGACGCGGGCCATGTCTCATCTTGCCTCAGGGGCTGCTGTAGGCGAGCCTGCAGCCTTTCCAGGATCGAGGCGGGCACCTGACAGCGCAGGGCCTTTTGTAGGCGTTTGCGCCGTTGGGTGTCCTGAAGACAATCATGGCTGGGGCAGACGTAGGCGGAGCGGCCCATGCCTCGGTCTAGGGCCAACCCTCCGCCAGCCAGGCGGATGATCCGCCAGAGATGGCGTCGGTCCGCCATGGTCCTGCAGGCCACGCATCGGCGCAGCACCGGGCGATGGACCCTCACCTTTCGCTCTCCGTATCGATTTCTGCGGGGGCGTCGTTGAGGGCCCCATCCGCCCTTGGCCCCAGGTCGACACCCTCCTGGGGCTCGTCCTCGTCCTCGTCTTCGGGCAAGGGATACAGCTCCCGGAGGCGTGCATCCTCCTCGGCTCTGGTGGCTTGTTCTGCAGCCAGTCGGGCCTCAGCTTCCGCTTGCAGGGCTTCTTCTTCCTGCCTTTGGCTAATCAGAACGGCGACGGTTTCGTCCTCCGAATTTTGGTTGTATTCCTGGGAATTCTTGATGTCGATCTTCCAACCCGTCAATCTTGCAGCGAGGCGCACGTTCTGACCTTCGCGACCAATGGCCAGGCTGAGTTGGTCGGGCGGTACGAGTACATGGGCATGGTGACCATCAGGATCGACAAGTCGGACCCTGTCGACGCGGGCAGGACTGAGGGAGTGGGCGATGTATTCGCCGGGGTCAGGGGACCAACGAATGACATCAATTTTCTCGCCACGTAACTCATTAACAACCTGCTGAATGCGAGAGCCTCTGGCTCCGATACAGGCGCCGACGGGATCGACCTCCCTTTCAACACTATCGACGGCCACTTTGGTCCGAGGTCCCACGGAGCGGGAGGGAGGATTGGCTTCCCGGGCAACGGCAACGATGCGCACCGAGCCCTCCTGGATTTCGGGAACTTCGTTTTCAAAGAGATAGACGACTAAGCCCGCATTGGAGCGGGATATGAACAGTTGTGGCCCCCGGCGCGGGACCTCGCTCACCTCTTTCAAGAAAACCTTGAATGTGGCATTGGCTCTATAGTTATCGTTCGGCAATTGGTCCCGCCGAGGCAGTTCGGCCTCCACCTCAGGGCGACCCAAGCCGGAACTGACACCCATGATGACGGATTGACGTTCGAAGCGAATCACTCGCGCCGTGAGGACCGGATCCTCCAGGTCGGCGAACTCCTCCTGAATCATGCGGCGTTGTTGATCCCGTAGTTTTTGGGCCAGCACCTGCTTGGTCGTTGCGGCCGCCATCCGCCCGAAATCATCTTTTTTCGGCGTGACATCAAGCACAACTGTGTCGCCAGTTTGGGCGTCATCGGCAACTTGCCTGACTTCCTCGATCGAGATCTGGTGATCTTCGCTCTCGACCTCTTCAACGATGATTTTACTGGCTAAAACTCGATAGCCTTCTTCATCAAGATCCAGGGCCACATCGAAATTGCTGAAATAATCTTCCTCGAAGGGATCTTCGCTGATGCCCAGATAGAGGGTTCTGCGATAGCGCTCGTAGCCTTTCAGTAAGGCTTCCCGCAGGGCCGCCTCCACCACCTGGGGGGACAGCTTTTTTTCCTCGCTGATGTCCTCGATCAAGTTGTTCAGACCGGGCAGCAGAACCAGGGCCATGGGGATAAAGAAAGTAAGGGGGGTGGAAGACTGGGTTGAGATCGTCTTGGACGAAAGGCTCTGCTGTATCAGGGGCCGTCGCGGGGGCTGACCAGGCGCACATGGGTCACCGCAGCGCGATCCAGTCGCTGGGTGCGTCCGCGCACGTTGAGGCGAATCTCAAGCGCGTCACGCCCAAGGAGGAGACCTTCGCGGATCTGTTCGGCCCCTTGCCCATCGCCCAGGGTCACCGCCACCGGAAAACCACGAAAGCTGATGAAATCACGATCGCTCGTGAGCTCTTCATCGATGCCGGGGCTACTCACCTCCAACACGTAGGGGCTTTCCAGCAGGGCTGCACTCTCAAGGGCCTCACCGAGGGGGCCACTGAAGGCCGCGCAGGCGTCAAGGCTGACATCGCTGCCATCGGATCGCCTCACCATCACCTGCACCGTCATGGGGATGCGGTGGGTGTGCAGATGGACGGCGACGACTTGAAGATCGGCCGCCATGGCCCCATGGGCAGCCAGGCGTTTTAGATCAGCAAGAAGCGGGAGGGGCAAGGGAAACAAGAGCTGGGGCGGACCGCCGCAGCTGCAGTTGTCAAACTGCCCCCCCATGACGCTGGCCGGAGGACCGGCGCAGGGGCGGAAGGGGTCATGCCCGGCGGGCAAGCAACCACCTTAAGGGACCGGGGGTGGAGGGATTGGCCCAGTTCAGAGGGAGCTGGGCCCGTCAAGAACCGGGGGTTCGGCGAAGTAATCGCTCTTGCTGACTTCGCCCCGCAGGCGCGGGTCCTGGTTGATGCACTGGGAGCATTGCTCGGGAGTGCGTAGGTACTGACAGACCCGGGCCCAAAGTTTGGCTCGGGTTCCTGGTGCCCCCAGGCTGAAATGGACAAGATCCTGGCCGGCTGCCAAGGATTGGATCTCGACTTCGCAGAGGGTGCAGCGTCGCCGGCTGCCTGGAGAACTCGTGACCATGACCGGCGCTGGGTTGGGGGCAACTTAGGCGGGGCTGGGATTCCTGGGTGTGCCGGCCGGGGTTCGGCCAGCGGGGGGAATCCGGCATGAACAGCTCCGCCTGACATGACAGGAATCCCACTAGTTTCGGATTCGAGAAATGTTCGGGAGTTCCTGCCCTGATCAAGCTTTATCGCCAATGGGTCCGCCCTGTGCTGACCATTTTGCTAGCCGGCCTGGTGATGTTGTCTCCTTGGAGCCCCTCGCCGGCCCTAGCCCTCACCCCCGAGCCCTCTTTCCCTGGTTTATCCCAGGCTGGGGCCAGCTCCGTCCATAGTTTTGTGGCCGAAGCGGCCCGTCGGGTGTCTCCGGCTGTCGTCCGAATTGATACGGAACGCCAGGTGGCCAGGGCCGCTTTTTATCCGGCCATGCTGGATCCCTTGCTGCGGGATTTGATGGGGGATCCCTCAACATCGATGCGGGAGCGGGGTCAGGGTTCTGGGGTGGTGATCGACGCGGCCCAGGGTCTGGTCCTCACCAATGCCCATGTGGTCGATCAGGTCGATGGGGTGGCCATCACGTTTGCCGATGGTCACCAGGTGGATGCCAAGGTGGTCGGGGCTGATCCAGTGACCGACCTTGCGGTCGTGCGGTTGCCCTCCCAAGGGGGTGATCTCAAGGCGGCCCCCATCGGCGACTCCGAAGCCTTGGAAGTGGGCGACTGGGCCATTGCCCTGGGGAGCCCCTACGGCCTTGAAAGGACCGTCACCCTTGGCATTGTCAGCAGCCTGCACCGGGATATCAACAGTCTGGGCTTTTCTGATAAACGACTGGATCTGATCCAGACCGATGCCGCCATCAACCCCGGCAATTCCGGGGGCCCGCTGATCAATGCCAGTGGGGAGGTGATCGGCATCAATACCCTCGTGCGATCCGGCCCAGGAGCGGGCCTGGGTTTCGCGATTCCGATCAACCTGGCCAAACGGGTGGCTGATCAATTGGCCACCGGTGGCAAGGTGATCCATCCCTATTTGGGTCTCCAGCTGGTGCCGCTGACGGCAAGGGTGGCCCGGGAGAACAATCAGGATCCCAATGCCTTGCTGCAACTTCCCGAGCGTGACGGCGCCCTGGTTCAGAAGGTGCTTCCCCAAAGCCCGGCTGAGGCCTCGGGAATGAAGCGGGGGGACCTGGTGGTTTCGATTGCTGCGGACCCGGTGGCGACGCCCGCAGATCTGCTCAAGAGGATTGAACAAGCCAAGGTGGGTGAACCCCTGCCCCTCAAGGTCGTCAGGGGCCAGCGGGAGATTCAGCTCTCAATTCGGCCGGCTGCCTTACCCCAGCAGGGCCAATCGCCCCATGGCCAATCCGCTGGCTGAGCCGCTGGCTCAGGGGCCGTGCACGGTATGCCGGCCCAGAGCCACCTATGGATCAGAGACGGGTTCGTACATCTTTTCAAAGATATCGGCAGCCATTGTATAACCATCTTGTCGATTTTCCCGGTTGTAGACCAAGTAATCTCCGGCCCCGTAATAGCTCTCGCCTTCCCGGGTCTTAATAGCGCCATCATGTGTAGCGATTTCTGCCCAGACTGGTGCTGTTTTAATGTAGCGTCCGGGGCTAATTTGTTTATAGGTCGTGACGAAGCTGTCTGCGGCAACTGTGTAGGTATTGCCGTCATTCTCGACCAGCCAGTCCCCCTTGTTGCAGCGCTGTAGAGAGCCCCATTTCTGATAGCTAAAACCCTGGATGTCCAGGGTTATCTGAATCGCTGTCACCGCTTGGTTGGCTCGCTTGAGATAGCGCTTTAGTGGGCTTTTCTGAATATGGGGAATTTCATCAGCCATGGGGAAGGTCGAATCGAGGCTGAAATTGGCTGGCGTGAACACTGTCTGGGGCAAGCTTGCGGACCATGGCAAGCATGAGATCCATGGTTTCGGTGTTATCCATGGCGCTGATGTTGTTTAGGTGATCCCCCAGTTTAAGCGCTAGATCGGGGCATAGCGCTATCGCATTTTCCTTGGTGAGGGCCATATTGTAGCGAAGGTAAGTCAGCATGGGCTTGCCGCCAAGGACGTCGCCATCCAGATCACCACATTCACTGTCGATGACCCGGCTCGATGCGCTGGAAGAGAGCCACTGCATCATTGTTTCCACAAGAGTTGCGCAGTCATTCATCAAACTCTTTAATGCCGTGAGCGCTCCAGCCGCAGCAATGCTTGTGGCGTCATTGCTCGGATCGGTGAGCCCAGTCCCCACGGACACCAGTAGCAGGTTGTCGGCGCCACTGGACCAATCCAGGTGGTAGCCCTTGAGGGTGGCATAGAGAAAAGCCTGGAGCGCTGGGTTGTTGAATGGGCTGACACCCCCATCGACGAATTGACCCTTTTCGGGTTTCATGCCGGGCTGCTCAATAATTGTGATTTCTTCCGGGGCGAAGAAGGTGGGCGCCGCTGAGGAGGCCCGCACCACCTTCCAGAGCGGATAGTCCGCGTTGGAGATCCATGGGCTGGTGCTGTCGGTATTGCGGTAGAACTTTCCCCTGGGGTTGTTGGACATTGGCCAAGGGCTACCCGTGTCCAGTCGCTTGGACATCACCAAAAGCCCCGTGCGCAGCTGGTCGCTCCCCAGGGTTGTGTCGCTGCCGAAGACCGTCTTAAGTTCGGTTTCCAGGCGCTCTTTGTTATACCGGGCGCGGATGACCCCGTCGCGCAACCAGTCCCGGCTGAAGACGTTGCGGCCCAGGTTTCGGTACTTCTCAAGCACTTCCCCCACGGACATCCCTAGGGCCAGGCAGGCGGCAATGATGGCCCCTGTCGAAGTGCCGGCGATCAGATCGAAATAGTCGCTGAGGCGGAAGCCAGGATCGTTGCCGTGGCGCTGCCGGAGGATCTGTTCCATGGCCTCGAGGTACCCGAGCGTCAGGATTCCCTTCAGACCACCCCCATCCAGGGCCAGGATGCGCTTGGGACCGGGCCCCGCGAGGTGGAGATCCTTCGAGAGCTGGAGGTATGGCGTTGACAAGGCAACCGGATCGGGCAACAGCCCTTCTATTTTGGCTTTCATTGACGGGCTGATCCAGCCGCGCCGGAGGGGCGAAGGGGCAATGTAGGATCGATCTCTGTTGAATTCGCTGCGAACCCGCTGTGGCCAATAACAAGTCGTCCAAGAAACGCATCGAGATCGCCGAGCGCAACCGTCTGCGCAACCGCACCTACAAGTCGTCCCTGCGCACCCTGATGAAGCGTTGCTTTGTCGCTTGTGGCACCTACGGCCAGAAGCCTGGCGCTGATTCCAAGGCCGCCGTTGAGTCCTCCCTGAATGCCGCCTTCAGCAAGATCGACAAGGCTGTCAAGGTGGGCGTGATGCATCGCAATACGGGCTCTAACCAAAAATCCAGGCTCAGTGCCGCGGTGAAGCAGGTTCTCGAGCCGGGTACGGGCGCTGGGGCCGCTGTGGCCTGATGGGCTTCTGCCCTAGGCCAGTCCCCTTGCTACCGTCACGCCGCTCGGTTTCAGAGGTAACGGGTGGTGATTGACGATCTTCAGCAACGGATGAAGCAAGCCGTCGCTGACGCCGCGGTTGGGCAAATTCAAGACGGCATGGTGCTTGGCCTGGGCTCCGGATCCACGGCGGCGCTGATGATTAAGGCCTTGGGAGAGAAGCTCCGCAGCGGCGCCTTACGTGACATCACCGGCGTGACCACGTCCTTTCAAGGGGAGGTCCTTGCCGCAGAGTTGGGAATTCCCCTCAAGAGCCTCAACGCAATCGATCACATCGACCTTGCCATTGATGGGGCCGACGAGGTTGATCCATGGTTTCAGCTGATCAAGGGGGGTGGCGCTTGCCATGTTCAGGAGAAGTTGGTGGCTCGACGGGCCAAACGCTTCGTTGTGGTCGTGGACGCCGGCAAGTTGGTGGAGCGGCTCAACCTGTCCTTTCTGCTGCCCGTCGAGGTATTGCCTGGGGCCTGGCGCCAGGTCAAGGCTGAGCTGGCCGCCCTGGGTGGTGAATCGGAGTTGCGCATGGCCGTTCGTAAGGCCGGGCCAGTGGTGACGGATCAGGGAAACCTGGTGCTGGATGTCCGATTTTCCGGTGGCATCGCCGATCCGGCCACGCTTGAGTCCACGCTCAACAACCTTCCTGGTGTCCTCGAAAACGGACTGTTCGTGAATCTTGCCGACCAGGTGCTTGTCGGCGAGATCGTTGCAGGCGAAGCCCGGGTGCGCGATCTGATCCGTCGCTGATGGATCAACCCGTTCCGCCGATCGCTCCACGGTGAAGCCCCCCGTTTCGCTGCAGGACCTTGAGGTTCTGAACCTCGACGATTTTCGACTGCCCGCACCTGGCTCGGCGCCCGAGGGGTTGATCGAGCTCCACGATGGCCTGTTATTTCCAGGGGCCCATGGGGTCTTTGATCGTCTGGGGCGGCCGATCCCAGAAAGCTTTCTCAGGCGCGGCGACGGGGCCTCGGAGTACGCCTACGGCGAACCGCAAGCCCAGGAGGTTCCGGGGGCCAGTGGCCTGGATTGGGGCGGTGAAATCCTATTTGTGCCCTACGCCCGTTTTGAGATTTTCGGCCATCTTCTGACCGAAGCGGCCGCCCACCTCTCCCTGTTGCTGGATCCGGAGGTGGAACTGCTGGCGACCACGGCGGCCCAGGCCACCGTGGTGCTGGCGGCGGATTCGGACCAGGCGATTGAGCCAGTGAGTTCTTTATTGGGCCTGGAGCCCCACCGCATCCGCTCGACCCGGTCGTTGCTCAGGCCCCTGTTTTGCCCCAGGGTGCTGATTCCCAGGCCCAGCATGATTAATCGCTGTGACGTGGATCGTCGCCATTTTGTGGCGGTGCGGCGCCTGCTTGATCGCCACTACCACCTGGCTGGACCTTTGGCTGGTAAGGGGGGGCTTGGGAGGCAGACCGCAGCGGACCCAGCTCAGGCGAGGCTTTACCTGGGTCGATCCCGCTTGCCCCCCGAATGCCGCCGCGTGGCCGGCGAGGACCTGCTGGAAGCGGAGTTGCGGCGGCGTGGCTGGAATGTCGTTTATCCCGAAACCCTGCCCCTGCCTGAACAATTGCGGTTGTTGGCCGGGGCCCCGATCATCGCCGGATGCATCGGCAGCGCCATGCACCTGCTGATGTATTTCGGAGAGGGCTTCGCCGGCCGCCCCCTGATTGGTCTGGGTCCCATCGATCGGCGACTGAATCGCAATTTCGTCTACCAGTTTCTGCAACAACGCCTGGATTACCGCCAGATCAGTTGCCTGGATCGCGATCCCGATTGCCCCAAAAGGGCCCATGGGGTCCATGTTCAGGATTTGAGGCTGGCCGTTGCCGCACCAAGGCTGGCGGAGGCCATTGAGGCCCTGGCCGAGGCCATGGTGGCCGCCCCCGCAGGGGCCTCAGGGGGTAGCCAACCGTTGCCTGACTGACTCGGCGTGGCTATGGAGCCCTTCGCTTTCGGCCAGGGTGATCACCGCTGGGCCTGTGGCCTCCAGGGCGGCGCGGTTGAAGCCGATCAAGCTGGTGTGGCGCAGGAAAGTTTCGACGCTTAAGGCACCACTGAAGCGGGCGGTGCCGCTGGTGGGGAGGGTGTGGTTGGGCCCGGCTAGATAATCCCCCACGGCCTCTGGACTCCAGGGTCCAAGAAAGATGGCCCCGGCGTGGCGGATGTGCTCGGCCAGGGGTTCGGGATGCTCCACCAGCAGCTCCAAGTGCTCCGGGGCGAAGCGGTCACTGAGGCGGGCCGCGGCCTCGAGGTCTTCACAGACCACGATCAGGCCCCAATCTTCTAGGGCCGTACGGGTGATGGCCGCCCTTGGGTGGTTTTGCAGTTGGGCGTCGATGGCCCTGGGGACAGCCGCCGCCAGTTCGGCGCTGGTTGTGATCAAGATCGCCGCCGCCAGGGGATCGTGTTCGGCCTGGGCCATGAGGTCGGCGGCAACCTGCCCAGCCCTGGCCGTGTGGTCAGCAATGACCAGGACCTCGCTGGGGCCCGCCAGGGAATCGATGCCCACCTGGCCGTACACCGCTTTTTTGGCCAAGGTCACCCAGAGGTTCCCCGGCCCGCTGATCACATCCACCTGGGGCACGGTTTCCGTACCCCAGGCCAGGGCGGCGATCGCCTGGGCTCCGCCGACCTGGATGACTTCGCTGATGCCACAGAGATGGGCTGCGGCCATGACCGTTGGGTTGGGTGCCCCGCCCGGACCCGGCGGGGTCACCATCACGATGCGTTCAACGCCAGCGACCCTGGCCGGAACAGCGTTCATCAACACGGTGCTGGGATAGGCCGCTCGACCACCGGGCACATAAAGCCCAGCCCTCTGAACAGGCCGCCAGCGGCGGCCAAGCTTTTCGCCATGGGGACCGACCACGGCCAGGTCCGCGGGCAGCTGGCGGCGGTGAAAATCGAGAATGCGGCAATGGGCCAGCTCCAGGGCTTGGCGCAGCTCGATGGTTGTGGATTCCCAGGCGGCCTGCAGTTGGCTTCTGTCCAGACGTAGGGGCTGGGGCCGCACGCCATCGAACCGTTCACTGAGGTCGAGCAGGGCGGCGTCCCCCCCGAGGCGCACCTGCTGCAGGATGGCCGCCACCTTCTCCTCTTCC
>JAPLIF010000039.1 GCA_026389255.1 Cyanobacteriota bacterium | reverse complement strand
GCAGCCATGGGCGCTCGGCTGGTAGCCAAGGCCATGGTGGCCCTGGTGCTTTGCCTCAGCCTCAGCCTTAGCGGTTGTGGCAGCGTCACAGGCAAGCTAACCGGCAATTACGTCGACGACACCGTCAGCGTGGCCCAAAGCCTGCTGACCACCATCCACATTGATGCCGATGATCCCGGCCGCAGCGAGGCTGAGAAAGAGGCCCGCGCCTTGATCAATGACTACACGGCCCGTTACCGCGCCCGCCAGGACATCAGCGGTCTGGGGTCCTTCACCACCATGGTGACCGCCGTCAACTCCCTGGCCGGCCACTATCTCGGCTATGCCAACCGCCCCTTGCCGGAAGCCCTGCGCAACCGCATCGAGAAAGAACTGCAACAGGCCCAGGCCTCCGTGGTCCGGGGGACCTGAACGCAGGCTGGCCCCAACTCTTTGACGAAGGGCACCTGCATCTGACACGCTCTTCCCTTGTGCTGTGAAGCGGCTACGGGCCGCCTTGTCCTTGGCCAACGTCGTCGTCATCGGTGCGCAATGGGGTGACGAGGGCAAGGGCAAGATCACCGATCTGCTGAGCCGCTCCGCCGATGTGGTAGTGCGGTATCAAGGCGGCGTCAACGCCGGCCACACGATTGTGGTGGACGACCAGGTGCTGAAACTGCACCTGATCCCCTCCGGCATCCTCTACCCCGAAACCGTCTGCCTGATCGGCTCCGGCACCGTGGTGGATCCCCGCGTCATGCTCGGCGAGATCGACACCCTGCGGGATTTAGGAATTTCGGTCGAAGGCCTCAAGCTGGCCTCCACGGCCCATGTGACCATGCCCTACCACCGCCTGCTGGACCAGGCGATCGAGCAGCGGCGCGGCGACCGCCGCATCGGCACCACCGGCCGGGGCATCGGCCCGACCTACGCCGACAAATCCGAGCGCAACGGCATTCGTGTCATCGATCTGCTGGATGTGGACCGGCTGAGGGATCGGTTGCTAACGCCCCTTACTCAAAAGAACGAACTGCTCACCAAGGTTTACGGGCTTGAGCCCCTGGATCCCGACGCCGTGATTGCCGAATATGCCGAATACGGTGCCCGATTGGCCCCCCATGTGGTCGATTGCACCCGCACGATTCACCAGGCGGCACGGGCCCGCAAAAACATTCTGTTTGAGGGCGCCCAGGGCACCCTGCTCGATCTTGACCACGGCACCTATCCCTACGTCACCTCCTCCAATCCCGTCTCCGGGGGGGCCTGCATCGGCGCAGGCGTAGGACCCACCCTGATCGACCGGGTGATCGGAGTAGCCAAGGCCTACACCACCCGCGTCGGGGAAGGCCCCTTTCCCACCGAACTGGAAGGCAGCCTCAACGATCATCTTTGCGATCGTGGCGGCGAATTCGGCACCACCACCGGCCGGCGACGGCGCTGTGGCTGGTTCGACGGGGTCATCGGGCGCTATGCCGTCCAAGTCAATGGTCTCGACTGTCTGGCGATCACCAAGCTGGATGTGCTGGACGAGCTCGATG
>JAPLIF010000330.1 GCA_026389255.1 Cyanobacteriota bacterium | reverse complement strand
ACAGCAGCGCAGTGCCGAGGCGGCATCCATCATGACCGGCCAGCAGTCCCATGGGATTCAACATCTGCAGACAGGGCCCGAAATCCTGTTGGTTGGTTCCAATCCGGCGATTGGCAGCAAAGGATTTGCCAAGGGAATTGTGCTGCCCAGTCCAATTCACAAGGCCTGCGAGACGTTCGGATCCGAACGCCAGGAGGACAAAATTATGGAGTCCCTCCGGGAATCACGATTCGGCTCGTTCCGTAGATTAGTGGCGAGTTACGTCTTCTTCTGGTCCATGGCCCAGACCGTGGCCACCTTTCCGCTGATCAACTACGAGTTTTGGAAATCCCAAAGCCGCACAAAGGTGATGACCACAGCCGCCCCTGTTTCTGCTGGCAAGTTGGATCGTCCGGAGCGGGATGAAGTAACTGCACTTGACTTATCTGTCTATGCGAATCGCGATCAGAGTTAGGGGTAAAACCGACCGCGCCTGAACAAAGGACAGACAGCGTCTCAGACCCGCTAAGGTCGTGCTGATCATTTTCAGCCAGATTGGAACGACCTGGACTGATCCGCACGCGTGAATCTGAATCGATTGCAGCTCCACCAGGCGGCGATGGACGCCCTGCAGACCGGAAACCTGGGTCAAGCCGAGGTGCTGCTGCGCCGACTTTTGGCAGAGCAACCCAACGACCTTGAAGGGCTTTACAGCCTGGCGAGGATTGGCTACATCAGCGGACGGCCCGACCTCGTGATCGAAGCAATGGGGCGGTGCATCGAGCTGGACCCCAAGGATGGATCGTTGTACCACAACCTTGGCAATGCCCTGCGCTCAAAGGGTCTTCACGATGGGGCCATCGCTGCGTTGAGAACGGCGATTCAGCTGATGCCCAATCTGGCGGATGCCCACAACACATTGGGCCTGACGCTGAAGGACCTCGGCCGCATGAACGAGGCCGTGGCGGCCTTTCACAAGGCGGTTGCGCTGAATCCAGCCTTGGGCGTTGCCCAAAGCAATCTGCTGCTGTTTATGAGTTATCAGCCAAAAATCACCCCCGAGAAGCTATTCAAAGCCCATCGGCGCTGGGCGAAGGGCCTTGAAGCTCCCGCGAGACACCGCATCCCCCCCCACAGCAACGACCGCAGTCCCGATCGCAAGCTGCGGGTGGGCTATGTCTCGGCGGACTTGCGCCAGCATTCAGTGGCCTATTTTTTGCTGCCCCTATTGGCAAACCACGATCGCCAGCAGTTTCACCTCACCGCCTATAGCAACTGTGCCGTCGGCGATGACATCACCAGGCGACTTCAGGCGTACTTCGATGGTTGGTGTGGTATTGCCTGAGCCAATGATGACGAGGTGGCGGCACGGATCCGCGCCGGTGAAATCGACATCCTGATTGATCTCTCCGGGCATACTTCAGGCCACCGGCTGGAGGTGTTTGCACGCAGGCCCGCCCCTCTGCAGATCACCTGGCTGGGCTACAGCGGCACCACTGGCCTTGACGCCATCGATTACCGCTGCAGTGATCCACTGGTCGATCGCTCTGGCGACGCAGCTCGCTACTCCAGCGAAACGTTGCTTCAACTGCCGTACACGAACTGGTGCTACTCGCCGCTCTCGGGTACTCCGGATGTGGCTGCGCTACCAGCCCTGACGGCGCCTGGAGTCAGCTTTGGCAGCTTCAATAATTTTGGCAAGATCTCCTCAGTGACGTTGGATCTCTGGGCCGCCATCTTGAAGCAGACGCCAAGCTCACGGCTGGTTCTCAAGAACGTGGCGCTTGGCAGCGCGTCGATCGTCAAGCAGGTCCAGGATGGGTTCGCCAGCCGCGGCATCAGCGCCGATCGGTTGGAACTGCGGGGCCAGAGCGAGTCGCTGCTGGAGCACCTGAATCACTACAACGACATTGATATCTCACTCGATACATTTCCTTATCACGGCACAACGACAACTTGTGAGGCGCTGTGGATGGGAGTACCGACGATCACCCTGGAGGGACCCAATCATGTATCCAGGCCAGGGGTGAGCCTGCTGACCAACGTGGGCCTCGCCGAATTGGTCGCCGTCAACAGGTCCGAGTATGTCGACAAGGCTGGGCAGCTGGCGGGCAACTTGACCCAACTGGCAGAGCTGCGTGCCGGTTTGCGTCAGCGCATGCTCGACTCGCCCCTCATGAATGCCCCTGGCTTCGCTCGCGCCATGGAGAACAACTACCGGCAGATTTGGCGCCGGTGGTGCGGCCAGCCACCCCAATCCCGCATCAGAGGGTCCGTCGGATCGAGAAGAGGAACGTACTGACGATCAGGGCCCCCA
>JAPLIF010000037.1 GCA_026389255.1 Cyanobacteriota bacterium | reverse complement strand
AACCAGCCGGTGGTGGGCTTCGGCGGGGCGGCGGGCATGGTGCACCCCGCTTCGGGTTTCATGGTGGGCAGCGTGCTGCGGCGCGCCCCGGACCTGGCCGCCGCCATCGCCTCAGCCTTGGAAGATCCCACTGCATCGGCTGAATCGGTGGCCGCCGCCGCCTGGGGCGCCCTGTGGCCGGCCCCACTGCGCTGGAATCACGCCTTCTATCGTTTCGGCCTCGAAAAACTGATGCGCTTCGATGAAGCCCGGCTGCGTCACCACTTCGCCAGTTTCTTTTCCCTGCCCCCCGAGCAGTGGTATGGCTTTTTGACCAACACCCTCCCCCCCCCCCAGGTGTTGCAGGCCATGGCCCAGGTGTTTGCGCTGGCGCCGGGGGATGTGCGCTGGGGCCTGATGGCCCTGCAGGGTCGGGAGCCGGCCCTGATGGCCCGCCTGTTCACGGGGGGCTGAGGGCATCAAGGCGACGGGCGAGGGCCAGGTCCCGGGCCGATAGGCCGCCGCAGTCGTGGGTGGTTAATTCAATCGTCACCCGGTTCCAGATGTTGCTCCATTCGGGATGGTGGTCCAGGGCTTCGGCCGCCAGGGCCACCCGGCTCATGAACCCGAAGGCTTCGGAGAAATCCCGGAAGCGCCACTCCCGCCGCAGCCGATCCGGCAGCACGGTCCAGGCCGGTAGGGCGGCGGCCAGGGCGTTGATTTCGTCGGGGCTGAGGCGTTGCACGGTCATGGCGGGGGTCGCTGGGGATCGGCATTAGGCGCCTTTGCGGCACCCTTGAGCGCCTCCAGGCGAAAGGTGGCCCGGGGCGGCGAGGTGCGGGTGGCCTCCAGCTTGAGGCGGTAGGGGCCCTCGCCGAAGCGCAGGTCCCGAAATTCGCCTGTTTTCCAGGGGCCGGCGGCGGCCCCTGCCAGGCCCACATCGGCCCCATCGGCGCGCACCGCCGTCACGGCCACCGCCACCTGGCCCGCCAGCAGGTCGTGGCTGCGGCCGCTGGCCAGGTGGAAGCGTTCTTCCGGCGAGGTGGCCCGCTTGAGCTGGGCCAGTTCCGCCAGGGTGCGGCTTTGGTCCGCCTCCAGCCCCAGCAGCCGTTGCTGCAGCCGCTCGCCTTCCTGGCGGGAGGCGGCGGCGGCGGCAAACCGGTTGAGGTCCTTGAGCAGGACCGGCAGGTTGAGGCCCCGGCTGCTGCGGCACAGGTCGATCTCCCCCTGCATGGCCGCCATCTGTTGCCGCAGGGCCCCCTGGGCCACCAGCCAGGTGAGCGCCACCAGGGCGGAGCCGCCAGCGGCCGCCGCTAGCCAGGAGCGTCGGGGGGCCGCGGGGCGATCAGGGGGCAAGGAAGGGCTCATGGGCCAGAGGGGGGACCTGAGTCTGCCTGGGCGGGGGAGCGCGGCTTTGCCTTCGGTCACGGCCCTGGTCGGGTTCCGCCAGGTTCAGGTCCCGACCACGACCCTGCCGGGCTCCCTAAGGTCCCGTCCATGGCCGATCTCACCCTGCTTTACGACGGCGCCTGCCCGCTTTGCTGCCGGGAGGTGGAGCTGCTGCGCCGCCGCGACCGCCGCCACAACGGCGACCAGCCCCGCCTCGCCTTTGTCGATATCGACGCCCCCGATTACGACCCCGCCGCCCATGGCGGCATTGGCTACGCCGAGGCCATGGGCCGCATCCATGCCCTGGTGGGCGAGGGCCCTGGAGATGGCGATGGGGCTGGCGAAGTGCTGCGGGATGTGGCCGTTTTCCGCCGCGCCTATGCCCTGGTGGGACTGGGTTGGCTCTATGCCCCCAGCGGTTGGCCCCTGCTCAACACCCTGGCGGATGGGGCCTATGGGCTTTGGGCGTCCTGGAGGCTGCGCTTCACCGGCCGGCCGCCCCTGGCCGAGCTCTGCCGCGAGCGGGAGGGGCGATGCCGGATCTGATCGTGGTCGGCAGTGGCCTGGGGGGCCTGTGCGCCGCCGCCATCGCAGCCCGCCACGGGCTGGAGGTACAGGTGTTGGAGGCCCATAGCCAGCCCGGCGGCGCCGCCCACGGCTTCCGCCGGGGGCCCTTCCACTTCGAGTCAGGGCCTTCGCTGTGGAGTGGACTGGGCCGCTGGCCCAGTGCCAACCCCCTGGCCCAGGTGTTGCGGGCCGTGGGCGAAAGCGTGCCGGTGGCGCGCTATTCGGAATGGGGATTGCTGTTGCCCGAGGGCAACCTGCGGGTCGGGGTGGGCCTGGAGCCGTTTCTGGAGTTGCTGCGCAGCCTGCGGGGGCCGGCGGTTGCCGATGAATGGCAGGCCTTTTTGATGGCCCTGGCGCCCCTGTGCCGCGCCGCCGGATCGCTGCCGCTGCTGGCCCTGCGCCCCGGCGCCGGCCTGCTCACCACCCTGGGCAGCCAGGGGTTTGGGCTGATCGGCCAGGCGGGCCAGCTGGCGGCCCTGGGCGGCGCCTTCGGGCCCATCGCCCGCCGCCATCTGCGCGATCCCTTCCTGCTCCATTGGGTGGAGATGCTGTGTTTCTTGATCTCCGGCCTGGAGCTGGACCAGACCAGCGCCGCCGCCATGGCCACCCTGTTTGGCGAATGGTTTGAGCCCGATGCGGGGCTGGATTATCCGTTGGGCGGCAGCCCCGCCGTGGTGGAGGCGTTGGTGCGGGGCATCCGCCGCCATGGCGGCGAGTTGCGCACGGGCGCGCCGGTGGCCGCAATCGAGCTGACGGGGATGCGGGCCACAGGGGTGCGGCTGGCCAGCGGTGAACAACTGAAAGCCCGCCGCGGCGTCATCAGCAACGCCAGCCCCTGGGATACGGCCGCGTTGCTGGGCAAGGGCAGTGCGCCGGAGCGCTGGCGCCAGAAGCTGCTGGCCGCCCCGGTCTGCCCCAGCTTTCTGCACTGGCACCTGGCCCTCAAAGACGAGGGCCTCCCCGAGCTGCCGATCCACCATGTCTGGGTGGGCGACTGGCAGCGGGGCATCAGGGCCGAGCGCAACATGGCGGTGCTGTCGATGCCATCGCGGCTGGATGCCTCCCTGGCGCCCCCGGGCCACCAGGTGCTGCACGGCTACACCCCGGCCAACGAACCCTGGGAGCTATGGCAAGACCTGGAGCGCGGCAGCCCGGCCTACGAGGCCCTGCGCCGCGAACGCTGCGGCCTGTTCCACGACGTCTTCGAGCAACTGGTGCCCGATTGGCGCCAGCGGGCCGTGCTCGAACTGCAGGGCACCCCCCTGACCCATCGCGATTT
>JAPLIF010000002.1 GCA_026389255.1 Cyanobacteriota bacterium | reverse complement strand
GATCGGCCCTGGCAGCCGGGCTTTCGAGGGGCAGGAGGGCCTGGTGGGGGACCATTACATCGGCATTGAGCCCCGGCCCCTGGGCCCCGGGGTGATGCCGGCGGCCCAGGGTGCTCTGGCCCTCCCCTACGAGCCCTCGATCGATGGCCGCACCCTGATCGCTGGCCTGATGGCCAGCAAGCGCCAGGTGGATCGGACCCTGGAGCAGACGCAACGCCTGGCCAGCGCCGACGTCCCCCGCACCCTCGGGGCATTGCGCGGCACCATGGCCTCCGTGGATCGCCTCAGTGCCCAAACGGGGCAAGAGCTCAAACCGACCCTGGGCCGGGTGCGCCAGACCCTGGGCCAGGTGGATCAGCTGGCCACCGCCGTCAGGCGCGAGACGGCCCAGACCGGTCCGCCGCTGCGACGCACCCTTGGCCAGGCCTGCGGCGCCGCGCTGGCGGCCCAGACCACGGCCCGGGAGGCCTCGGCGGCGCTGCAGCAGGTGCGCACTCCAGTGCAGAGAACGGTCGGCGAGTTGGAGCAGTTGTCCCATGGCCTGAATCGCCTGCTGGCGCCCCTGCTGGGCAGCGGCTGGTTGGATCCCGCCGGCGAGTCTGGGACGGTGGGTCCACGGGTCGAAACCAAGCCTGGGGCGGCGACCCCGGGCCCCGGGCCATCCCCCGGATCCGAGCCGGAGGATCCGGGCCGGGCCCATCCACGCATGCCAACTTTGCCTTGAGGCTGCGGGGGCTTCAGCGAGGCTGCCGCCGGTTCAGTCCTCCAGCAGGCTGCGCAGCATCCAGGCGGTTTTTTCGTGGATCTGGAGCCGTTGGGTGAGCAGGTCGGCGGTGGGTTGGTCGCCCGCTGCATCGGCGATGCGGAACACCCCGCGGATGGTGCGGGCCACGGCCTCATGGCCCTCCACCAGCTCCTTCACCATGGCCAGGGCGGCCGGGACCCCTTCGGCTTCGGCAATGCTGGAGAGGCGGCCGTAGGTGGCCCCGCCGTAGGGGGCCGGCAGGCCCAAGGCGCGGATGCGTTCGGCGATGGCGTCGAGGGCGGTCCAGAGTTCGGTGTACTGCCCCATGAACATCAGGTGCAGGGTGTTGAACATCGGCCCGGTGACATTCCAGTGGAAGCCATGGGTCTTGGCGTAGAGCACGGTGGAATCGGCCAGCACCTGGCCCAACCCCTGGGCAATCTCTTGGCGCTGGGCTGCGGGGATGCCGATGTCGATGGGGGGGGCGCTGCTGGGGGCCATGGGGAGCTGGGCAATCGGATCTTCAACCTAGGGCCAGGCGCCTGGGCTGGATCTCTCCCCGCCGCAGGGCCCGGCCCCGACCCTCATTCGAAGCTGCCCATGTAATCCCGCATCCGCTTGCGCCGTTGCGGTTGGCGCAGCTTGAGCAGGGCGCTGGCCTCGATCTGCCGGACCCTTTCGCGGGAGATGCACATCTGCTCGCCGATTTCCGTGAGGGTGCGGGGGGCATCGTCCTCCAGGCCGAATCGCAGCCGGATGACGCTGGCCTCACGGCAGCTGAGCTCCTCCAGCAGGGCCAGCAGATCGGCGCGAAGCTGGGCCCGGGTAAACACCTGCTCGGGGGTCGGGTGGTGGTCTTCCAGCAGGTCGCGAAGATCGCTTTCTTGACCCTTGCCGACGGGGAGATCGAGGGAGATGGCCTGGGGCTGGCGCTGCATGATCAAGCGCACCGTGTCCTCGCTGACGCCCAGTTCGAGGGCCAGCTCCGTCACGTTGGGGCTGCGTCCCAAGCGCACCGAGAGTTCCCGCTGGGCCCGCTTGAGCCGGTTGAGTTTTTCGGTGATGTGGACCGGCAAGCGGATCGCCCGGCTCTGGCTGGCGATGGCCCGGGTGATGCCCTGGCGAATCCACCAATAGGCGTAGGTGCTGAAGCGGAAGCCCCGGGTGGGGTCGAAACGCTCGACGGCCCGTTCCAGGCCCAGGGTGCCTTCCTGCACCAGATCCAGGAGTTCCAGGCCCCGATGCTGGTATTTCTTGGCCACCGCCACCACCAGCCGCAGGTTGGCCTGGATCATGCGCTCCTTGGCGCGCCGTCCCTGGTGCAGGGCCAGGCGCAGTTCACTGGGCTTGAGGCCGCAGTCCTGGGCCAGCTGGTCGGCCATGGCTTCCGAGAGGGAATTGTCCCGCTCGGGGCGACTCTGTTGGGCCAGCAGGTGCTCACGCCGTTGAACCAGCCGGGCGAGGGTGACCTCTTCCTCCGGGGTCAGCAGACTGACCTTGCCGATATCCCGCAGGTATTGCCGTACCAGGTCGGTGGAGGGGGCTAGGGGCAAGGGTTTGGACCATGGTTACCTATAACGTGCAGCTTCTTAGAGACTCAGGCTGAGAATCACTGGTTTGACTTAGGCATTCGAGCCGCTCTTCTTTCCCATGCAGTTGTTCCTGGTGGTCTTGGGCGGCGACGGGGCCTGCACATCGACAGTTGGGTGGCCGTGCGCGCCGTCGCCGGCTGGCGGGTGGAGCTGGGCCGCGGGCCCAGGGCGGGCCCCGAGAGGCTCTGGTTCGTGAATCGGGGCGGCTACGACCCCAGCCAGTTGGCCGAGCAGCACGCCTTTGGCTTGGTGGTGGCGACCTCGGCCCAGGCGGCCAAGGCCCAGGCCCGTTCGATGGGGGTGCCTGGGGGAGACGGGCAGCAGCACACCGATGATCTCCATGCCATCGACGATTGCCTGCCGATCACCCTGCTGGAGGGCTGGCATGTGCACCTGATCGCCGATGTTTCCGCCCCGGCCCAGCCCCTGGTGCCCGATTGGTTTGGCTATCGCCGCATCGACCGCGGCTGACCACGGCCGGCCCCGACAGGGTCGGCGGTCAGTCCTCCTCCACCCAGGTGCTGGCCACATGCAGCTCTGCGAGTTGCTTGGGGGCCACATCGGCGGGGGCCTGGGTCATCAGGCAGCGGGCCTGCTGGGTTTTGGGGAAGGCGATGGTGTCGCGGATCGATTCCTCACCGGCCAGCAGCATCACCAGGCGGTCGAGGCCGAAGGCGATGCCGCCGTGGGGCGGGGCGCCCATGTCGAGGGCCTCCATCAGGAAACCGAACTGGCGATTGGCCTCCTCCAGGGGCAGGCCGATGGCCTGCAGCACCTGGCGTTGCAGGGCGGAATCGTGGATGCGCAACGAGCCGCCGCCCAGCTCCAGGCCATTGAGCACCAGGTCGTAGGCCTGGGCGCGGGCCGTGGGCAGGGTTTCGGCCCAGCGCTCGGGGTCATCGCCCAGGTCGGCGCTGTTGGGGGCGCAGAAGGGATGGTGCAGGGCTTCGAGGCGGTTCTCGCCGGCGTTGAATTCGAACATCGGGAAATCCACGACCCAGAGAAAATTCCAGCGGTCGTTGTCGCGATCGGCCGGCACCAGCCCCAGCTCCCGTGCCAGGTACTGGCGCACCCGATCCAGGGCCTTGTTGACCGTGGCGGTGTCGCCGGCGCCGAACAGCAGCAGGGTGCCGGGCTGGGCGCCGGTGCGCTGCAGCAGCTCGGCCTTTTGGGCGTCGCTGAGGTTGTCCTTGATGGCGCCGATGGTGTCGATGTCGCCGTTATCGCGCACCCGGATGAAGGCCAGGCCGCCGGCGCCGGCCTTCTGGGCCTCACTGAAGACATCGCCGCCGGGCTTGATGCGCACGTTGCTGATGGCGTCGTTGCCGCCGGGCACCGGCAGCACCTTGACTGCACCGCCGGCGGCCACGGCGCCGGAAAACACCTTGAAGCCCATGTCCGCCACCAGGTCGGATACGTTCACCAGCTCCAGGCCGTAGCGGGTGTCGGGCCGGTCGGTGCCGTAGCGCTCCATGGCCCCGTGCCAGGTGAGGCGGGGGAAGGGCAGGGGCAGATCGATTCCCTTGACGGCCTTCCAGATGGCGGCGATCAGCCGTTCGTTGAGCTCCAGGATCTGCTCCTGATCCACAAAGCTCAGCTCCATGTCCAGCTGGGTGAATTCCGGCTGGCGGTCGGCCCGCAGGTCTTCGTCGCGGAAGCAGCGGGCGATTTGGTAATAGCGCTCCAGGCCGCCCACCATCAGCAGCTGCTTGAACAGCTGGGGCGACTGGGGCAGGGCGAACCACTCGCCGCCGCAGACCCGGGAGGGCACCAGGTAGTCGCGGGCGCCTTCGGGGGTGGAGCGGGTGAGGATCGGCGTTTCCACCTCGATGAAGCCCTCGTTCTCCAGGAACTGGCGGATCGC
>JAPLIF010000322.1 GCA_026389255.1 Cyanobacteriota bacterium | reverse complement strand
CATTGCTACATGTCTATCCAACAATCTGGAATTGCTTCCATGCTCTTCACCCGTTTGCGCCAGCCTGTTTTGATCGCAGGGGTGCTGGTGGCAGGTGCCACGATGGCTGCCGGTTCGGCGCGGGCTACCACTTGGGATAGTGTATGTAATTTTGGACCTACATACACTACGGACACCAACGCATGTACGAGCCCTTCAGGTATTGGTTGGATTACCTTGCCTTCAGGACCTCCCTTTGCTCCTGGTAACACACCGCTGCAACTGGGAGATAAACTTCTTAATATCGTATCTTATAGCTTTAATAACTATATTTCGAACTTACCAGTCGTCGCATCCGGTCAATTTAACTTCAACTGGAACGATGCAGCTACGCCACTCGATTTTAATGATGACAATTGGAGTGTTAGATCAGTTTTTGACTCTACCATTGCTGGTATTGTTAATAACCCCGCAACTGGTACAATGAATTATACACTTGCAGTGGTTACGCCCACTTCTCAGTTTAAATCAGTTCGTATTGATTCAGCCTCAACCGGCAACGGCGGCAGCGTTCTTAAAACTATTATATCACCTCCTATCTCAATTACTTCGGTTGATGGGGGTATCGTTAATTCGCCACTAAGTGGCCAATTCGTTAATGTTACAGATTCCTATATTGTTTCGAATACAGCAGGAATGAACAGTTTCAATAATGGCTACCAGCAGCAAGATTTTCCCTCCACCTCCCTTGTCCCCGGCCCTCTGCCCCTGTTTGGCTTGGGTGCCGCCTTCGGCTTCAGCCGTCGGCTGCGGAACCGCATCAAGGGAATTGGGCAGGCCTGAGTCAGCTCTGCTGGCCTGAGCCTGTCTTTTGGCCCCCACCGTTTTGGTGGGGGTTTTTTGTGTTCACGGGTTAGGGCCCATCGTTCTCAGGCCCCCACCCAGGCGATCACGGCCTGGTGGCGGGGGGTGCAGGGTTCCATTTGCACCGCATCAAACCCCGCATCGAGCAGCTCCTGGCGCAGATCGAGGCCGAAATAGGCATCCATGAAGGGCTCGGTGCTCTTGAGCAGGGTCATCACAAACGCCGGCATGGTTTGGTAAGCGCCGCAGGCGGGATTCATGTCCATGAAGGCGAAGCAGCCGCCCGGGGGCAGCAGGCGGCGCACTTCACGGAAGATGCGGCGGGTGGTGGTCTGGGGCATCTCGTGGAACAACAAAAATGCCGACACCAGGTCGAAGCTTCCGGCGGCGAATCCGGTGGCCTCCGGCAGGGCATGGACCCACGACTGCACCGCCGAACCCCTTTGGCTGGCGTTGTAGGCGGCCAGGGTGAGGTAATAGGGCGAGAAATCCAGGCCCGTGATCGTGGCGGTGGGAAAGGCCTGCTCTAGCCGAAAGGTGCTCAAGCCCACGGTGCTGTGCAGATCGAGGATGCGATCCGGGGCCTGGGGGAATTGCTGTTGCAGCCGTTCGTGGTAGCCCTGCCGCAGCACCTGGTCGCTGTGGGCGCCGGCGTCGGGATAGAGGCTGGAGTGGACCGCATTGGAGGCCACCTCAAATTCATAGGCCGCCTGCCAGCAGAGGTGGCCGGCGTCATAGCCGTGGAAGGAGGCGCGGTAATTGGCCGGCAAGGCAACACCCTCGCGGTAGATCTGATCCCAGAGGGGTTGCCAGTCCCGTTGCGAGAGGTCGGCGACGGTTTCGCGCCAAGGAATCCCCAACCGTTCGGCCCGGCCGATCATCATGCGCCGCGCCTGGGCCTTGGCCAGGGCCCAGACGGGCTTAACCGCCAGCGCCTTGCCCACCAGCCGGCTGGTGAGATCGGCCTGGGGGGCGAGGCTGGCTGGGGTCATGGGGGTGGCTGGGCCATGGAATTCGCGATCCGACGCTAATGGTGCGGGCTGGAAACGGATCCGTTGGGGCGGTAAGGGGGACGGCGGTGGCACTGAAGAGAGCCGCCGACCCTTTTGCCTTGGCTACCCGCGCCGTCTTCAGCTTCATTGGTTTTCCGGGCGCCCCGCAACGCCATCTCTATCTGCACCACGACGGCTACCCCACCGGTGCGGCCTGGCGCCTGGCCACCGCCCAGCGCCGCCAGGGCGACCCCACGGCCTTGCTGGAGGCCTTTGTGGCGTCCCAACCCCAAGCCGAAGCCCTGGCCGCACCCCAGCAGGCCGCCGATGCCGAATACCGCTACCGCATCGCCCTGATCGCCGGCCCCATTCCCGAGCTGCAGGTGCAGTGCTGGCGGCGGCTGCCGGGGTGCAGCGACTGGCAGCCCCGCTGCAGCCCGGTGGCCCTGGCTGATTTCATCCGACGGTTCTTGCCCGGCGAGCTGGATTGATTTCCCCCAATCGGGATTAGGGGGTTGGCGCTTCGCAGGGGTCGGAGCCTGCCAGGCAGCGGTGGCCCTCCAGGGGACCGAGCCAGGCGGCGACGGCCAGCCAGTGAATCAGGACGGGCGGCCAGAGGGAGCCGCTGGCCCCGTAGGCGAGCACGCAGGCCGTGCCCAGCAGGGCGCACTGCAGCAGGAAGCGGGGATCGTGGAACACGGCCGGCTGGCGCCGGTCCCAAAGGCGGGCCGCCAGGGGGTGGTAGAGCACAAACAGGCCCACGTTGAGGGCCCCCCAGGCCCAGAAGCGCCAGGGGTCGGGGGCGCCGGGGGGATGGGGCAACAGGGCGACGCGAAAGAGCAGTTCTTCGCCCAGGGCGGGCATCAGCAACAGCGGCAGGGAGCCGCGCAGCAGGACCCCCAGGGGCGGCCACCGCCAGGGAGCCAGCAAAAAGCCGGAGTAACGGCCCAGCCCCAGGGCCAGGGGGGTGTAGGCCGCCAGGATCAGGCCGGTGCGGCCGGCGCTGGTGACACCCAGCGGCGTGACCAGCGCATCCCGGAGCCGCTCCAGCAAGCCGGCTGCGGCGGCTTGGAGGGTTCCGACCCCGTCGCCCATCGGCTCCAGCAGGTTCACCGCCAGCTGGGGCACTGCTGCTGTCACTAGGCTGCCGTCGGCAGACGCCTCAGGACCAGGGCGAGGGCACCATCGGCGCGGCGCAGCTCCAGCCGCGGTCCCTCCTGCCGCAGGGTGGCCACTGAGGTCAGGGCCGCCAGAAATTGTTGTTCCTGTTCCATCACGCCCGCCGGGGCGATGCAGAGGCGCCGGGTGCTTAAGGGCGCTGTGATGGCCACCTTGCTGCCGTCCAACTGGACCGTGGCGCTGTAGCGGTTGCAGCCGCTGTTGCCGCCAATCCGGCCCCCTTCCAGGAACGAGAGATCGAGCTGCGTGCCCAGCAGGGGGCTGACCACCGCCTGGCGGCCGTTGTTGTAGCGGAGCACCTGCCAGCGACCGTCAAGGCTGCGGGACTGGGACACCAGGGTGGCGCGCACGCTGCCATCGCTGCCGCTCACCCGGTCCTGCTCAAACTGGAGGCTGACGGCGTCGTTGCTGTCCAGCACCCAGGCCGTGCCGTCCAGGCTTGGGGGCATGGCGGCCAGGGCTGCTGGGGGGATCGCGGCGAAGGCAAGGGTGATCAGGGGTAGGGCGGCCTTGGGGAGAGCCGCCATGGAAGGAAATGCCATGGGCCGGGAGGCCGCCGACTGGGCGAGTAAGATCGGACTGACTCCACTCTAGGTGGGTCCTTCGATGAAACAACGGCTCACGAATGGAGATGTCATCGCCCGCAGCAGGCTGCTGTAGCTGAGCTGGAAGCGCTGTTCATTGCCCACCGCCAGCGCCGATTCGGCACCGCTCACCACCAAGTGGTCGCTGGATGCGCCCTCGATGCTGATCCCAGGGGAACTAAGGCCGGCCGGATCGGCATCCTGTTCTCCCAAGGCAAGGAGCGCTCGCATGGCCATGGGCCGGTCTGGTTGCTGTTGGGGAGCGGCTGGCCCCTTGGCAAAACTGATGCAGTGGCGCGTTCCCCAGGCACGGGTCGGCTTGTGCTTGGCCTCGATCACCTCGGCCACCAACGTGATGGCGTCGGTGTAGAGCCCTGGTATCGCCGTACGGGTGAGCGGCTCTCGGCCCAGCAGGAGGGCTTCGCCGAGGCGCAGGTGGTTGATGCGTCCAGGACCACCGCCACCAGCCAGCCAGGGAAGATTGGCCGAATTGCCTCCGGAGCACCACTCAAGCCTGATGCCAAAACGGCCTTCCAGGGCTTCAATCAGACGCGATAGTTCGCCCATATTCGATTGGTCTGGGGCTACGCCGTTCTGACAGCCCAGATTGGTGCCGATCCCAACCAGTAGCAGGCTTGGCAGGGACAGGGTAAGCAACACCATCGCCTCGAGGTCTGCCGCGAGAATGCCCTCGCGCAGATCACCTAGCTCCACCATGAGCAGTACCCCGTGGCGCACCCCCTGAAAATGCGCAGCTGCCGCCAAGGCCCTCAACACCACCGCCTCGCTGTTGCAGCTGATCGCCGCATGGGCCACCACCCGATCCACCTGGCTGAGCATCGGCGAGCGAATCAGCAGTAGGGGCACGCCAAGCTCGCAGCGGCTAAGCGATTCGATTGATTCGAT